>JASHTH010000193.1 GCA_030040655.1 Acidobacteriaceae bacterium
CGCGCGTCTTGGTCCACGCTTTCATGGACGGACGCGACACACTGCCCACGTCGGGCGCCGGCTACATCGCGCAACTCGAGCAGAAGATGCGCGAGTACGGAGTGGGGCACATCGCTTCGGTGAGCGGGCGCTATTACGCCATGGACCGCGACCGGCGCTGGGAGCGCGAGCGCAAAGCCTTCGACGCCATGGTCAACGGCAAAGGCGAAGGCGGCGCTCACGCGCACGCTGCCGCGCGGCTCACCGAGTGCTACAACAACGGCACGACCGACGAATTCACCGTGCCGTTCGTCGTCGTGGATGGCGCGGGCAAGCCGGCAGGCGTGATTCGCGACGACGACGTCTGCATTAACTTCAACTTTCGCGCTGACCGCGCACGGCAGATCACGCGCGTGCTCACGCGCGAGAGCGGTCTCAACGCGCAAGGCGGGCGCGACCTCGACGCGTGGGAGGCGCTCGACCAGATCATTCCCCGCTCCGAGATTCCCAAGCGCTTGCACTACCTGTGCATGACGCAGTACGACAAGAAGTACGAGCTGCCGCTGATTATCCCACCCGAGTCGCTCGACAACATTTTGGCCAACGTGCTCGCGCAGCACAAGCTGCGCAACCTGCGCGTGGCGGAGACGGAGAAGTACGCGCACGTAACCTACTTTTTCAATGGCGGCGTCGAACAACCCTTCGCCGGCGAGGAGCGCATCCTGATCCCTTCGCAGAAAGTGGCGACGTACGATCTGGCGCCGGAGATGAGCGCAGAGGGCATCGGCGACACCATTGTGAAGGCCGTTGGCGACACGGCGTTCGATCTCATTGTGTCGAACTTCGCCAACGCCGACATGGTGGGTCACTCGGGCAAGCTGGAGCCGACGATCAAGGCGTGCGAAGCGGTGGACGCGCAGTTGGGCCGCATCTACAAGGCCATCCGCGAGAGGAACGGCAACTGGCTCATCACCGCCGACCACGGCAACGCCGAGCTGATGGTCGACCCGGCGACCGGCGGTCCGCATACCGCGCACACCACCAACCCGGTGCCGTTCATCTACGTGGGCGAGGACGCGCCGCGCTACCGCCTGCGGAGCGACGGCTCGCTGCGCGACATATCGCCCACGCTGTTGGGGATTCTCGACATCGAGGAACCGCACCAGATGACGGGCGGCGATCTGCGCGTGGCGAAAACGAACTGACGGTCCGGGCTTGCGGCGGAGGGGCTCGCCTTTCTCACCGGGCGTGGTTGCCGAACCGCAGGATGTGAGTGGCATCGGGAACCCCAATCGGCACGAATCCCAGTCGCTCGTAGAGGCGCGCCGCTTCTGGATTTTCGGCGCGCAATCGCGCGCATTGAAAATGCGGCCTCGCTTCTTCGATCAGCGCCGACACCAGCATCCGTCCAATCCCCTTCCCCCGCCACTCGCGCCGTACGTACACTCGCCGGATGCGGCCAATCCGCGCATCGCCGGCAAACGGATCGATGTTCAATCCGCCAACCGCAACAAGGGACCCTCCATCGAAGTGGCCCAGCAGGCACTCGCCGGGCGCATCGAAACGATTCGCTCCGCTTTCCCATTCGCGCACCAACGTATCGATGAAGCGATAGCCTTCGTGGCGTGCTTCGGCCTGCAATGCATCGATGCCTTCAACCGGTAAAGTGATTCTGGCAAGGGAAGAAGCAGACCGATTTGAATCTGCATCCAGCATCGATCGCACCTTCCAGCGCCCGAGGCGCCGCGATGTTCCGAGCGCCGCGAAATGTAGACTTAAGTTTAGAAGGAGGTCTCGGGCCGACGACCCATGCCCGAAGCGCAAACATGCCCACGTCTCCCATGGAATACATCTGGCCCGGAATCGTCGCCGCGCAAGCCATTCATGCAGCCGCCAAGCTGCGCATCGCCGAACTGCTTGCCTCCGGTCCGCGAAGCGCGTCTGCGCTTGCCGCCGAGGCCGGCGCCGACGCCTCCGCGCTGGAGCGGCTGCTGCGCGCGCTCAGCACATTCGGCATCTTTTCCTTGACGCCCGACGGAAGCTTCGCCAACACGCCATTGAGCGAGCAACTCAGCTCCGGCCATCCGCAATCCCAGCGCGATGCAGCCTTGTTCCTGCCCGCCGCATTTCTCTGGCGGTCTGTCGGCGAACTGTATGAATCTGTTCGCACCGGCGAGCCCGCGTTCCCACTCATTTTCGGCAAGCCCTTCTTCGAGTACCTCGCCGCCAATCCGCAGGACGCCGCGGTCTTCAACGCCGCGATGACGCAAGGCATTGCGTACACAAGCCCCGCGCTGCTTGCCGCATATGACTTCTCCCGCTTCCGGTGTGTTGTCGATGTCGGCGGCGGGGAGGGCGCGCTCTTACGGGAGATTCTATCGGCGACGCCCGGACTCGAGGGAATCCTGTTCGATATGCCCCAGGCGGTTGCCCAGGCCGGAGGGGTCCTCACCGATAACATCGCTCCCCGCTGCCGGATTGTGGGCGGCAGCTTCTTCGAATCGGTTCCCGCAGGCGGGGATTTGTACATTCTGAAGGGTGTCATCCACGATTGGCCGGATGAAGATGCCGTCAAAATCCTGCGGACCACGCGCCGCGCCATCGGTCCCGCGGGCACCTTGCTGCTGATCGAAAACGTCGTCGATAGCGCAGATCGGCCGGTAGGAGTAATGGAGCTGCTGATGCTGGTGATCGGGGGACGGGAACGCTCGACAGCAGACTTCCGCACGATCCTGGCTGCTGCCGGCTTCGAGATCGTGCGCACCATTCCCGCAGGATGGAGTACGCTCATCGAGTGCCGGCCCGTCTGACTCGACCAGCTTGATTATTGCTGGGGCGGCTGGGTATTCGCCGCCGGAGGCGCCCCACCCGTGGCTCCCGGAGCTCCCGGAACCGGACCCGCCGGGGTATACTCCGGCGCCTGTTCGGACTCCTTCTTCCGGTTGCTCATGCGTGTCTTTTCGCCGGTCGTGGCAGCGTTCTTCTTTTTCTTCGTCTGATCGGTCGGGCCCAGCGGAGCCGATTGCGTTTGGCGATCGGCCACTTCGGCCGCGTCGGGAGGCGGCGGAGCTCCGGCATCGGCAGGCTGCGCCGGCCCGCCCTTGGACTTGTGTTCCTTGGCCAGCCGAGCGCGATCGCTGAAGCGGGTTTTCTTCGGCGGCGGAGCGCTTTCCAACGGGTTTTCCGGCTCTTGACCGGAGCCGGCTACTTGCACGGCTCCGGCATCCTCGGTGCCGCTGGATTGGCCCTTAGGCAGCGTCTTAGTGGGCGCCTGGCCGAAGCGAATCTTCTCTTTCTTGCCCGGCTTCATGGTAGCCAGGGCCTCTCCTGAGGGTTTTTCGCTTTTCGCCTCGGTCTTGGCCGGTTCGGGCGTCGCCGCGACCGTGCTTTGCGGCGACTTTTGCCGGAAGCCGCGCGCGGTTTCGCGGAAACGTGTCCGCTCGACCTTCCGCTTCTTCTTGGGCGAAGGCGGCGTATAGGCGCTGTACGTAATATCCTGCTTGAGCTCGCTGGAGCTGGCGCCGCTGTCGACGTATCCCGGCAGCATCACGCGCACGTAGCCCTCTTCGCGCATCTGGGTCAGATAATCGCGAATCGCCGGCTCCATCTTGGTCATGTAGAAGGCGTCGGCCACCTGGTCCTGCACATCTTTGAAAGGCGGAACACCGCCGGGAACGTGCTGATCGACTTTAAGGATGACATAGCCCTGTTTGGTCAGGATCGGCGCCGTGAATTGGCCGGCTTTCAAAGAGAAGGTCTGATCTTCGAGAATCTTCCCCATGGTTCCCCGGCGAAAATCGCCCAAGTCACCGCCTTCCGCGGCGGTCTGTCCGTCGCTAAAGGTCTTCGCCAGCTGGGTAAAGTCGCCGCCCGCCTGCAGTTTCGTCTCGATCTCGTCGGCCTTGGCTTTGGCGGCGGCCAGCCTGGCCGGATCGGCAGGCTCTGTCTCGCCGGGAACCGTAGCCGAGGGGACCGGAGTACCCGTCGAAACCAGAATCTCGCTCAGCCGCACGCTCTCCGGCTGCGAATACTCCTGCTTGTGCGCTTCGTAATAGCGCTCCACCTCGCCGGGAGTGATGTTGATCTTGCGGCCCACCTCCTCGCGCATCACCTGCTGCGTAATGATACCGTTGCGGATGTTGGCCTTGAAGTCCTCGAAGTTGTAGCCCTGCTCCTCTGCCGCCTTTTGCAGATCCTCAAGGCTGTTCATGTTGTATTTCTTGCGCATGTCGTCGAGCTGCTTGATCAGCTCGGTTTCGCCGGTGATGCCCAGTTCCTTGCCCTTGGAAAGCCAGAGCTGCTGATCGACCAGGTTGCGCAGCAGGTCCTTGTGCTCCTCGGAGATCTGCTGCATCGAGTCGCCGCGCTGGTGGGCCTCCTGGTCCATCTCTTTTTCGGCCCGGTCGTAATCGGAGGTTGTAATGACCTGGTCGTTCACGCGGGCGACGATCTGTTCCACCGGAGTGCCGCCATAGGGACTTGACGGAGCGGCGCTGCGAGACTGCGCCTCCGTGGAACCCGTCAGAAGCAGTGAACCAAATACGAAAGCCGCGGCAGGGCAAAGAAGTTTCGGATTCATAGGCCAGCTCATGCCAGTTGGAGACCAACCCCCTGGATCATAGACGCAATTGTAAATGGCGGGGGAGCAAAAGTCAGGGAGCCGGCGCGGGAGAGGAATCCGGACCCTGACGGCCGCAATTCGCGCACGGAAATTTCCCTGTTGCTTTCCCAAAGGAAGTATGGAACACTCCCTGTTGGAAACCAAAAGGTCGAGCCGATGGAAAAGAGACCGGATGTACCGCAGGAGCGCTGGCGCCGATGAGATCGCTAAGGCGGTTCCTGCATCGCATGGCGAACTCGGCCGCCGGCCGGCGCGCCCACGAACGGCTGCGCGAGGAGATCGAAGACCATCTCGCCCTGCAGACGGAAGAAAACCTCCGCGCTGGAATGACTCCGGATGAGGCGCGCCGTCAGGCGCGACTCAAATTTGGCGGGATGCAGTCGATCCGCGACGACTACCACGCCGAGCAGGGGCTGCCATTCCTCGAGCAGCTGCTACAGGATCTGCGCTTCGCCACGCGCATGCTGGCCAAGTCGCCAGGTTTCGCCGCGGCCGCCATTCTCACCATCGCCCTGGGAATTGGAGCGACCACGGCCATCTTCAGCGTGGTCGACGCCACGCTTGTACATCCGCTTCCCTATCCCCATCCCGAGCAACTGGTGCGTATCGAAGACGATCTGCCCGGCGTGGGCGCGCGCGACGTCGGCATCTCGCAACCGGAGTGGACGGATTTCGAGCGGTCGGGAATCTTGCAATACGTTTCTCCGGACTGGTATGACGACAACAATCTCACCGGCGGTTCAAAGCCCGAACGGGTTCGATTGATGACGGTGAGGCCGAACTATTTCGCGCTGCTCGGTGTCGCGCCGCAGCTTGGCCGTTGGTTCAATCCGAACGATCCGGCGCCGGACTACAACGGGGAAGTCGTCATCAGCGACGGACTGTGGAAGCGACTTTTCGCCGGCGACCGCGAGATTCTCAAGAGATGCGTTCGGCTGGACACCGATCTCTATCACATCGTGGGCGTCATGCCCCGCGGGTTCCGCGCTCCAGGGCGAACGCCGGAAGAACGGGACGTCGAAGTGTGGGCCGCGGACGGATTTACAACGCCAAACTTCGTCCGGCCACCGGCGCGCACCAGGCGGGATGTGCCCACTGCGATCGGTCGGATCGCGCCGGGATTGACCGTCGCCGAGGCACAGAGCCGGCTGGATGCGCTTGTCGCATCGCTCGAAAAGCAATATCCCAACGACTATCCCGTCCAGGGTGCATGGAAGGTGCGGCTCGTGCCGCTCGAGGAGAGCCTGGTGGGCAATGTCCGCCAGTCGTTGCTGATGCTGCTCAGTGCCGTGGGCCTGGTGCTGTTGATCGGCTCGGTGAATGTCGCCAATCTTTTGCTGGCGCGAGCTAGTTCGAGGGGAAGGGAGATTGCCGTCCGCCAGGCACTCGGCGCCTCGCGCAGACGACTGGTGCGGCAGTTTCTCACCGAGAGCCTGGTGCTGGCCCTGCTAGGTGGAGCGACGGGTCTGGTGATTCTCGTTTGCACAAAGAGCTTTCTGCTGCGGCTCATCCCCGCGAGCCTGCCTCGGCTGAACGAAATTTCGATCAACTGGACCGTGCTGCTCTTCGCGATCGGAGCGTCGCTTGTTGCCGGCGTAGTCTTTGGCCTGGCGCCGGCGCTTCATGCCGGCCGGCTCGACCTGACGCACACGCTCAAGGGCGATGCACGCGGTTCCACCAGCGGACGCGAACG
>JASHTH010000194.1 GCA_030040655.1 Acidobacteriaceae bacterium
ATTGCTTGTTCACATCGATGTAGTATAGATCGGTCGCCACCTGGAACTGATCCTTGGTCAGCGTGGTTTGCATCGACTGCCAGTGCGTGGTGGGACGGATGATCTCCCAGCGCTCGGGCGTGCCCACGCGGACCGGCATGGCAAAGTCCTCTTCGTCCGCGCGCCACTTGTACATCACCATGCCGGGCACTTCGCCAAAGAGCAATTCCAGACGCGGAATCTGGGCTTGCCGCAGGTACTGATTAAAGATCGGCGTGAGATTCATGCTCGTGTACTGGTTGAACCATGCGACCACGTCTTCGGTCATGATGTTCTGATACTTGAAGTGCTGATAGAAGGCGTGCAGCAGCGCAAACCACTTGGTGTCGCCGTTTACCACGCTGCGCAGAGTGTTGATCATCAGTGCGCCTTTGAAATATTGATCTTCCGTGGGCTCCGCGTTGACGCCACGTTCGGCCACGATGGGGCGCAGGTTCTTGACCTTTGACCGGTATCCGCTGAGATATTTCAGAGCGTCGGGTTTGCCCCACCGATACTCGACATAGAGGCTTTCGAGATAGGTCGCCCAGGCCTCATGAATCCACATGTCCGACGGATCGGCCGCGGTAATGCTGTTGCCAAACCACTCGTGGGCGCTTTCGTGGATGATGATGAAGTCGAAGCGCGTACTGATGCCGACACCCGTCCAGTCGCGGCCGAGATAGCCGTTTTCGAACAGGTTGCCGTAGGAAACCGCGCTCTGGTGCTCCATGCCGGAGTAAGGCACCTCGACGAGCTTGTAGCCGTCCTTGATGAAGGGATACTGACCGAAGTAGTGCTGGTACGCCTCGATCATGCCCGGCGCCTGGGCGAACTGCGTTTTCGCCTTGTCGAGATCTCCAGGCAGGACGTAGTAATCGAGCGTCAGCGGACCGAGACGGTCGCTAAATTGGACGTAATTCCCAATGTTCAGCGCAACGTCGTAGTTATTGATCGGGTAGCTTACATGCCAGTCCCAGCGCGTATATCCGTCGCCAAGATCGGTCTTGCCGACGAATTTCCCGTTCGACACATCCACCAGCCCGTTCGGAACTTCGACGCTGATGTCCATGTCTTCGACTTCGTCACGCCACTGGTCCTTGTTCGGCCACCAGATGCTGGCGCCGATGCCTTCGCATGCCGTGTAGATCCAGGGGCGGCCTGCCGGGTCCCTCCCGAAGGTGATCCCGCCAAATCGGCCGGTGCTGACCGGCTTGCCGGAGTAGTAGAAGTCGATGGAGTAGATCTGCCCGGCGTGCAGCGTTTGCGGAAAGTCAACGAAGACCGCGCCCGAATCGCGCTCGTATTTGAGGGGTATGGTGCCGAGAAGAATTCTGTCGATCTGCAACGGCTCCTGCAAATCAAGCTGAATCCGCGATCCGTCCCGGAGCATGCGGAACCGGATCGTGTTTTCGCCCCGGAGGAATTTCTCTTCGGGGTCGACGCGCACGGCAAGGTGGTAGTAGAGCAGATCGTTGTTGGCGCGAAAAGGACCATAGGCCCCGCGCAGCATGGCCGTGCGGTCGGGCAGCTTCGCCTCGGCGTCATTCTGCCGAACATGCTGAGCCCAGGCAGCCGCGGGTCCCGCGGCACGATTCTGCGTTGCCTGGTTCTCTGTAGAGGACTGACCGCGCGCCACAGGCGCTGCGAGCAGGCAAGCAGCAAGAGCCAGAAGGAGAATCGCGGGAGTTCGCACCCCAAACCTGCGCCATGAACAATCGACCATGGAAACATCCTATCGTGGTGCGCCGGCGGCCATTCGATCTGGCCTTGATCCCGGAAACCTTCTGAGGATGGGTGAGCGACTTGGTCTGATCTCCGGCACCCTTCAGGCTTGCATTCTGCGGACCGTTGCTCGCGGCGTCATGCGCGCTTGGCTTTTTTCGACCGATGCGGGTCACTGTTTGCCGTGATTTTGGCCAGGATTTGCATTTTCATTTCCTGCCAAGCCGGATCTGCTACGCATAGCGTTCATGAAGTGGATACTGGACTGAGGCCAGTCTTTCGAACCTACCCTATGTTGGCCCGCGAGCCCCAGCGGCTGAATACTCGAAACCGCTGCGCAAGTGCCGCGCCGGGGAATTATGTCTTGCGCGACGGAGGCTCGAAGAAAACCGGCAGTCGGTTGGCAAGAACAGGTGTTTTCACCGAATTAAGATGTCGAAGCAAGAATGAGCAGCTACTCCGATGGCGGCTGCCCTCTTAAGTCGCGTAAGGTCGTGTCGCCGCGCCGGACCGATGTGATCCTCTCCTTACTCAATGGTGTAAGTGACCGTTGTAACATCGCTTTCCGAGTAGCCTTTCGCGACGGCTATGGCCTTGATCGTCTCCGTCGAAGTTATCTTGATTGGCCCCATGTAGCGATGGGAAGCCATGGTGGGCGTGTCTCCGTGGAGAGCATAAAAGATCATCGCGCCCGGGATCTTGTCGGTGATCGTTACGGTGCGGCTCGAGAGCGAGATTCCGGGCTTGGGGCTGAATTTCGGCGCCGGCGCGCGGCCGACCGAAGAAATCGTGAGCGTGCCGTTCACAAAGGCAAAGCTATAGTTCACGGCGAAAAGCGTGCCTTGCGAGATGGTGATCGGATAGTTCCCCGGAGCCGAGCCCATGTGGGCAGATGTCGTCTCCAGCGGAGTGCCGCTGACAACAGTCGAAGTATCGCCGTTCACGTAACCCGTAATTGTGTAAGTAAAGTTCGGCAGAGGCTGGTTGTAGTACGCCGATGCGGGGGCCGCGGTCACCGTGAGCACTGCCGGCGTAACGGTAAGCATGCCCGGGACGAAAGTGGTGAAGTTGTAGTTCGCCGCTGCAAGCGTTCCGGCCGAGATGGAGATTCGATAGCTGCCGACGCCGCTTCGCGTCGTCGCGGTCGTGGACAGCGCAGGAGCTCCAGTTACGGCGCTGGCCGGCGTGTCACCGTTCACGAATCCGGTGATGGTATACGTGAGGGCCGGCATCGCCGCTCCATAGACCTTGTTGAGATTCGCCGCTGCTGTCACAGTCAGTCCACTGGGCAGAATGACGAGCGAGCCTGGAACGAGCGTGAAGACGTAATTTGCCGCCGCGAGACTTCCGATAGAGACGGCGATCGGATATGTGCCCACGCCCGACCGCGCGGTGGCCGGGGTACTCAACGCTGGGCTACCGGTCACGGAGTTCGCCGCGGTGTCACCGTGGACAAAGCCTGTGACGGTGTATGTCAGCTCCGGCACGTCGGCGCCATAGGTCTTGGAAATGTTCGATGCCATAACGGTCAGTAGAGCCCTATTCACGGTGAGCTGGACTGTGGCTTG
>JASHTH010000195.1 GCA_030040655.1 Acidobacteriaceae bacterium
CGTGCGCAGGGAGCAACGACGCAGGATATCGAGCTGAATATCGACCCGCCGAAGCGCGTGAAACTGGAAAAGCGCGGAGACGTTTTCACCCTGTTTCTCAGCAACCATGGCGAGCCGCTGCATCAGGCCGGCGCGTCGATCAAGTTACATTTGCGGGAACCGTTCTACGTGGGGATCGGCGTCTGCTCGCACAATAAAGACGTTGTGGAGACGGCGACGTTTTCCAATCTCGAACTCGAACGACTTACTCCGCCCAAAAAACCTGTGCAGATGGCGCTGTATAGCACGTTGCAAACGATCGGGCTCGATGCAGATTCTCCCCGGTCCATCGTTGTCAGCTCCATCCGCAGCCACATGGGAGCGCCGAACTGGAGCCGCGACGGAAGCTCGCTGATCTATAACCTGGAAGGCCATCTGTGGACGATTCCTGTCACAGGCGGCGAGGCCAGGATAATCGACACCGGCGCGGCGACCCGTTGTACGGGCAGCCATGGGCTTTCGCCGGATGGCAAGTGGCTCGCGATCAGTTGCGCCATGCCAGACAAGCCGGAGACTCGAGTCTACGTCATTCCCGCGCATGGTGGTCCGCCGAGGCTTTTAACGCCAATTCCCAATTCCTATTTCCATAGCTGGTCTCCGGACGGAAAGACGATCCTTTTCACCCGCCCGGACCACGGATCGATCAACATTTATGCCATCGCGGCTGAAGGAGGCGAAGAGAGAGCGCTGACTTCGGGAAATGGAACCAGCGACGATCCGGATTACTCGGCGGACGGGCAATTCATTTACTTCAACTCCGATCGCGGCGGAACGATGCAGATCTGGCGCATGCGTCCGGATGGAAGCGCGCCCGAGCAGATGACCTCGGACGAAATGAATAACTGGACGCCTCATCCCTCGCCCGATGGTAAGTCGATTGTCATTCTGAGTTATCCGCGGGAGGTTACCGGACATCCGGCGAACAAGGATGTGGCGCTGCGCCTTCTTACTCCGGAAGACAAGAATGTGCGCACTTTGGTGGACATCGTCGGCGGTTCAGGCACCGACAACGTTCCCAACTGGGCTCCCGATGGGCAGCACCTGGCGTTTGTAAGTTACCAAATGCTGCCGGCGGAGGATACCGGGTCGACCGAGTAATAGCAGGACCTTGAAACTGCCCAGGTCATCCCACCCTATCCGCTGGCGCGGATGCTGAATCCCACCCTATCCGCAAAGAACGCGGATAGGATGGGGCACCCCTCGATCATTGCTTGGTCTACTTCTTTTCGGGAGGGACGGCGCCAGGGAAGATATCGAGCGGCGCGCGCCGTTTCTCTTCTTGTTCGGGCTGGGGCAGCGGTTTGCGCGGCATCATCTGGTCGCGCTGGGCCGCGTTGTAAACGAAAATTGCCTCGACCGTCGCAATCTGCTTCAGGTCCGCGGGCTGCAGTTCTTCATAAACGTCCATGTTGGAGTGGTGGGTGCGCGACTCGTAATCGAGCGGGTCCTGGATGAACTGGAAGCCCGGAATGCCGACCGCGTCGAAGCTCAGGTGATCGGTGCCGCCGGTATTGCGCAGCGTCACAGTGGTGACACCCAAGTCTTTCAGCGGCGCAATCCACTGCTCAAAGATCGGCGCAATGGCCGCGTTGCCCTGCGTGTAGATGCCGCGAATCTTGCCGCTGCCGTTGTCCACATTAAAGTAGGCGGAGATGAGCTTCTGCTCCGGCTTGACTTCGAGCGGGCCTGCGGCGCGGCGCATGAACTCGGGCAACTGCATCTGGTCAGGCGCGGTGGAGAGTTTGGACGAGCCGAAGTGCTGCGTGCAATATCCTTTCGAGCCGAAGAGGCCTTCTTCTTCGCCGGTCCACAGGGCAATGCGAATGGTGCGGCGCGGCTTGACGTCAAGCGCCTTGAGAATGCGCACCGCTTCCATGGCGACGATGGTGCCGGCGCCGTTGTCGGTGGCGCCGGTGCCGGCGATCCAGCTATCCAGGTGTCCGCCCAGCATCACCACCTGGTCCTTGAGCTTCGGGTCGGTGCCGGCAATCTCGGCGACAGTGTCGAAGCCGTGCTCGTGGTCGCCGGTGGTCTTCGTTTCAACATCAATCTGGACGCTCACCGGAGCATGCTCCTGCGTGAGCCGGTAGAGGCGGCCATAGCTTTCAATAGCCGCCACCACGACCGGAACCTTGACGGCTTTGTCGGCAAGATAGGGGGTGCGGCCGAGGGTTGCCCCGTTGTCGTCGAAGAACGTGCCGCCGGAGCCGCCGCCGTTCTTGCCGTCGCGGCTGGGCTCGATGACCGCGGCGACCTTTTCGTCGGCAAAGAACTGCGCGATCTTGTCAATCAGCCGCAAGCGCTCCATGCGTTCGCGGAGACGGGCCTGCATCTCGGGCGGAAAGTTGCCGGAAAAGGCGTTCACCGGGTATTCGGCCATCTCGGCCAGTTCCTGGTCGGTGTAGCGCTCGAAAAGCGCCTTGTCGACGGGCGGCACGGGGCGCATGGCGCCGAAGAGAACGATCTTGCCGGCGAGCTTGTCCTTGTATTGATCGAGGTCTTTTTCGTTCTCGATCTTTACATAGACCACGTCGCCTGTGACGGGGCCGGGCGTCGACGGCGACCACGGCGTCGCCTGCACAATGAGTATGGCGGTGTCGGGCACGACCATGCGCGCCCAGGTGTTGAGCTGCTGCCAACCGACGCCGAACTCGCCCCAGTCTTCAAGGTGCGCGTTTTCAAGGCCGATCTTGGTCAACGTGTCGCGGGTCCACTCGTTGGCTTTCATCACGTTGGGCGAGCCGGTAAGACGCGGACCGATGCCATCGAAAAGCGCGGTGGCGAACTCCATCACGTGCGAGTGGTTCAGTCCTTCGTCCCGAATGCGCTGATACATGTTGAGGTCGAGCGATTCGGTGGCCGGCTGCACTTCGGCATAAGGATCGACCGCAGCAGGCGCCGGAGGGGCGGGCTTGGGCTTGGTGGCCGCGTAGAGGGTGAGCGCGGCGGAGAGGACAGCCAGGGGGAAGAAGCGATGTGCTCTGAGTGGCATTGAATCTGGCTCCATTCAAGGGGTGGTTTTTCTGAATGCAGGAATTGTAGGGCATTGTAGCGGGTGGCGCGGCAGAGGAATCGACGGTGCGAAGGAACCGGGTCCCCCCAACCGGGAACACGCAGATTGCAAGCTCCCGCAAGATCGTTACGAATTCACTACGACTTTTGTGACAGAGAGGCGACGCGCCGCCTGGCAAATGCTTCCTCTCCTATACAATTGACGGAGGCGTGGGCATGCCGCCACCCTCCAAGGACTATCGAACGAATGGGCGTACCTGCCACAGCTCTTGAAACTACGACTGCAATTCCGCTGAAACCGATTCTGCCTGCTCCAGCTCCGCCGACAAATGAAGAAAAGAGTGCCGTCTCTTCGCGCGAAGAGGTTCGCATGGGGCGCGCCGCCACCGTCGGCGATGGCATTAACTGGCTCACGTTGTCGGTGATCATCGCATTCCATGCGGGCGCGCTGGCTGCGTTTTTCTTTTTCACCTGGCAGCGTCTGGCGGTCATGGGAGTGTTGTACGCGCTGGCCATCAACGTCGGCATCGGCATGTGCTATCACCGGCTGCTCACGCATCGCGGCTATCAGGTGCCCAAGTGGCTGGAATACCTGATGTCGATGTGCGCCACGCTCTCGCTTGAGGGTGGCCCCATCTTCTGGGTGGCGACTCACCGCGTGCACCACCAGCACAGCGACCTCGAGGGCGACCCGCACACTCCGCGCGAAGGCGGATGGTGGGCGCACACCGGCTGGCTGCTCTTCGGCAAAGCACTCCACGCGCAGACCAAGGCGCTGGCGCGCTATGTGCCCGACCTTTCCCGCGATCGTTTCCACGTCTGGCTGAGCAAATATCACTGGCTTCCCATCACGCTAAGCGGCGTCGCTCTGTTCACCCTCGGCTGGGCCTTCGGCGGGTGGAAGAACGCAGTCGGCATGGTGCTGTGGGGCGGATTCCTGCGCGTGACGCTGGGTCTGCACGCCACCTGGCTGGTCAACTCGGCCACGCACTTGTGGGGCCGGCGCCGATTTCAAACCCGCGACGACTCGCGCAACAACTGGTGGGTGGCGCTCCTCTCCGGCGGCGAAGGCTGGCACAACAACCACCATGCGCATCCCACCTCTGCACGTCACGGTCTGCGGTGGTACGAGATCGACGTCAACTTCTGGGGGATCTGGCTGCTCGCGAAGATCGGCCTGGCGCGCAAGATCCGCGTAGCCAAGTACGATCGGGCGAACCCCAAGCCGGCGGGGCTTTAGCGCTTTCGCACCGGAGATCCGAGCTGCGTTTTTCGAAACCGGGCGTTGCCCGGCCCTTTGCGCCCGGGTTTTTCGAAACGGCGGGCTTCAGGACTCTTCGATGCCTTCAACCGATCCAGATTTGTCCAAGATTTTTCTCGATTTCTCCCGTCAGAAGCTCCTCGGCCAATACTGGCCGCGGCTGCGCGCGTGCGTGGAACCGCTGAGCGACGAGCAGGTGTGGTGGCGGCCCAACCAGGCCAGCAATAGCATCGGCAACCTGGTCCTGCATTTGAACGGGAACGTCCGGCAATGGCTCGTGGATTCGTTCAACCGGTTCAAGGACAAGCGCGATCGCCCGGCGGAGTTCAGCCGGCGCGAAGGCATTTCTGCCGCAGAGTTGCTCGATACGCTGGCGAAGACGATGGAAGAAGCCTCGGCGGTGCTCGCCGGGCTGACCGTCGACGATCTTCTAGCGCCCTACGAAATTCAGGGCTACCACGTGCATGGACTCGACGCCGTCTACCAGGTGGTGGAGCACTTCGGCCTGCACTATGGGCAGATTGTCTATATCGCCAAGAGCCTCAGCGGGCGCGATCTGGGGTTCTACCGCGAACTCGCCAAGACGGGCCGTTCGGAGCGGAGCGGGCACGTCACGCCTTGAGCGAGCTCATATCGATCACAAACCGGTACTTCACATCCTGCCGGAGCAGCCGCTCGAAGGCTTCGTTGATCTTCTGAATCGGAATCACCTCGACGTCGGCGGCAATGTTGTGCTTGCCGCAGTAGTCGAGCATCTCCTGGGTTTCCGGCATTCCGCCGACCATGGAGCCGGCAATGGAGGCGCGACGGGTTATGAGGTTAAAGACGCCGATCGTGGGCGGCGTCTCCGGCAGACCCACCAGCACCATGGCGCCATCGCGCTTGAGCAAAGCCGTATAGAAATCGAGCGAGTGCGGCGCCGAGGCCGTATCGAGAATCATGTCGAAGGAGTTGGCCTGCGCCTTCATGGCTGGCACGTCGGTTGAAATCGCCACCTCGTCGGCGCCTAGCCTGACTGCATCGTCCTTCTTCTTCGGCGAGGTGGTGAATTGCACCGTGTGTGCACCGAACGAGTGCGCGAGCTTGAGCGCCAAGTGGCCGAGCCCGCCGAGGCCCACGATGCCGACCTTCTTGCCCGGACCCGCGCCCCAGTGACGGAGCGGCGAGTAAGTCGTGATTCCGGCGCAAAGTAGCGGCGCGACGGCGGGCAGATCGAGATTCCCGGGGATGCGATGCGCGTACCGCTCGTTGACGACGTAGTTGTTCGAGTAGCCGCCCCGCGTCACCGAGCTGTCCACGCGATCGATGCTGTTGTAGGTCTCGGTCATGCCTTCGACGCAGAAGTGCTCCATGCCGCTGGCGCATTGCGCGCATTTCCGGCAGGAGTCGACGAGGACGCCGATGGCCGCGACCTCGCCCGCCTTGAACTTCTTCACGCTGCTCCCGGCGAAAGTCACGCGGCCGACGATCTCGTGCCCGGGAACCATGGGATAGCGCGAGATGCCCCATTCGTTGCGCGCCTGGTGCAGATCGGTGTGGCAGACGCCGCAGTAGAGGATCTCAACGGCGATGTCGCTAGGGCCGGGATCGCGGCGGGTGAAGTCGAACGGCGCAAGCTGAGCTTTGGAGTCGAGGGCCGCATAGCCTTTGGAAGAGGGCATAGAAGTTTTCCCTTCGCTTCAGAAGTCTACATTGGCCGCCGCGCGCAGGCGACCCGCGGAATTCTCTGCAGATCGGGAACAAAGGAGATTCCTTCAAAGCCCGTGTCGCCGAGTAGAGCTCGCACGGGCTGTGACTGGTCATGGCCGATTTCCATCACCAGAAATCCGCCGGGCGTAAGTGCCGTGAAGGCTTCGGGAATGAGGCGGCGAATCACATCGAGGCCATCTTCGCCGGCAAAGAGCGCCAGGGGCGGTTCGAAATCGCTGACCTCGATGGCAAGCGACTCGCGATCTCCCGTCGCGACGTAGGGCGGATTGGAGACGATCAGCTCGAAACGCTCGCGCTCAACCGGCTCCAGCAGATCGCCTTGAAGAAAGCGGATCTCGTCCTCAAAACCGAGTCTCTGTGCGTTGCCGAGTGCGACATCCAATGCTGCGCGTGAAGTATCAGTCGCCGTGATTTCGGCTTCAGGCCAGTCGTGCGCAATGCTGATGCAGATTGCACCAGAGCCGGTACCGACATCCAGTACTCGCGGGGGCCATCCGGCTTTTTGCTGCTCGCTTGCACTCTCCCGCCTAAGGCTCCGGGCCTTCCCGGTTCGTACTCTGCGTGCCTCAAAGAGCTTTTCTGATTTTGGGTGGAAGACGGGAAGAAGTTGAAACGCCTTCTCGACGAGGTGTTCCGTCTCCGGCCGCGGAATCAAGACGTCCGGCGTTACGCGGAACGGCATCCGATAGAACTCCGTTTCGCCCGTGATGTACTGGATCGGCTCGCCCTTGTGCCGCCGTTCGATTAGCGCGTTGAACTCCTCGCTTACATCGGGCCAAGCGGGCATATTCGCGTTCGCAATCAACCACGAGCGATTTCGACCCGGGTGCGTCTTCTTCAGGAAGAGTAGCAGTAGCAGTTCGGCGTCGCGCCGCGCGCGCTCCGGGTGCGGTCCGGTGCGCAGTTGCGCCTCGCTCCAGCGAAGCAGCTCTCCCACGGTCATAAGCTCAGGCAGCCTTGTCGTCGGACTCGCCCTTCAACTGCTCGGCCTGGTAGTGGGCGATGAGCGCATCGACGATCGGCTGCAGCCGGCCTTCCATCACCAGGTCGAGTTGGTGCAGCGTGAGGCCGATGCGATGGTCGGTGACGCGGTTCTGGGGGAAGTTGTAGGTGCGGATTTTTTCGCTGCGGTCGCCGGAGCCCACCATCTGCTTGCGCTCTTTTGCCATCGCCTCCTGCTGGCGCTCCATCTCCATCTCGTAGAGGCGCGAGCGCAGCACGCGCATGCCTTTTTCGCGATTCTTGATCTGCGATTTTTCGTCCTGGCAGCTGACCACTGTGCCGGTAGGCAGGTGGGTAATGCGCACCGCCGAGTACGTAGTGTTGACCGATTGGCCGCCGGGGCCCGACGAACAGAACGTGTCTATGCGAATGTCTTTGGCTTCGATCTTGACGTCGACTTCTTCGGCTTCGGGCAGCACGGCGACGGTTACGGCCGAGGTGTGCACGCGGCCCTGCTGCTCGGTTTCGGGCACGCGCTGCACGCGGTGCACGCCGCTTTCCCACTTGAGCTGCGAGTAGACGCGGTCGCCCTCGATGATGGCGATCACTTCCTTGTAGCCTCCCACGCCGCTCTCGGAGAGCGACAGCATTTCCACTTTCCAGCGGTGCTGCTCGGCAAAGCGCGTGTACATGCGGAAGATTTCGGCGGCAAAGAGCGAGGCCTCGTCACCGCCCGTGCCGGCGCGGATTTCGAGAATGACGTTCTTCTCGTCGTTGGGGTCTTTGGGGAGGAGCAGGACCTTCAGTTCTTCTTCCAGCTCCGGTTCGCGCGGCGCGAGCGCGGCGATCTCTTCCTCGGCCATGGCGCGCATCTCGGGATCGGCGAGCATGGCCCGCGCGTCGGCGAGGCCTGCCTGCACCTGCTTGAGCTCGCGGTATTTTTCCACCGGCGTCTCCAGCTCGCGCAGCGCCTTGTTGGTCTTCTGATACTTTTCGTGGTCGTTGAGGACCTCAGGCAGCGCCAGCTGCGCCTGCAGATCTTCGTAACGCTGCTCCATCTGCTGCAAACGGTCGATCATGTGACCCTCCGGGCTTGTCAGTCTGGATTCGGTAAGGAAATAAAGGACAGAACAAGCGTGTGCGGCGGGCGCCGCTAGAGAAGGGCCGGGATGGGCTGGTGCAGGTACATTTCCTCAATCATCTTAGCGCAAAGTCGCTTCAGAAGATTAGATAAAGGGATTGACAATCCTGACTCCATCGATTGTCTGTCCGTGCTGCATGTTTTCGGTCAGCAGGATCCTGCAACCGGCCCGCTTCGCGGAATGAAGGATGAGCGCATCCCAGAATGAGAGCTTATGGAGCCGATGAAGGTCGATAGCGGCAAGGATGTCGGCGATGGAGGGTTCAACGAGATTGAGATTGGCGAAGACTTCAATGCGCCGCTTTGCCAAGTCTGCGGCTATCCTGAGCTTGCTCGTGGCCGAAACGAAGTACTCCTGAAGCACTTGAAGCGATACCACTCCGGTTCGGCGCCGGAGATGCTCCCCGACGATGCCGATCGCCACAGATTGCTTGGCCGAATCCCTGGGATCATCGGTGTAGACGAGGACATTCGTGTCGAGGAAACTGCGCGAACCTAGTTGTCTGGTGCTTACTCGCGAGGCCACTTCAATCGATCTCCGTAGACTTCGTCCCGATTCCACTTCCAGCCCGCATCAGGTTTGCCTCGGCCCGAAGTCCTCACAAAGAACGCAATATCTTTTTCC
>JASHTH010000196.1 GCA_030040655.1 Acidobacteriaceae bacterium
ACGCACGGCCGGTCACATTCGAGAGCCCGCATCAGAGGGCCCGGCCGAAAGAAGTCGCGCCCCTTCAGATTCGCCTGCACTGTCTGCCAGTTCTCGTGCTGGCTCTTTGAGAACTCCATGTAGAGCCGCTGCAGACCCTCGTCGAAGCGGCCGATGGCCTTGTCCTCGGTGACGCCGCGGTAGCACTGCAGCCGCTCGATATGCGTGCTCGCTGCCGCTGCGACCGAGATGGCCAGCTGCGTCTTGCCGGAACCCGCAGGCCCTTCCAGCAGCAACGGCTTCTGCAGCTTGGCCGCGAGAAACACCACCTGGGTCATCACCGGGTCGATGAAGTAGCCCGTTGCGCCTAGTTTGTCCGCAAAATCCGTGATGGAATTAAACATTGACCTGTCCTCGTGCTTGTGCTGGAACCAGTTCCGCGGAGTACGGGCGGCTTGCTCTTGGAATGCAAAATAGAACACCTCGAGCGCTAAACACGTGAACCCAGAGGTTCGCCAGCGATGTTGCCCCTAGCGCCGCTACGAGGAGCGAGGACCCGAGACTCCAAAAATCAACTGAATGCGCCGCCCAAAGACGCCAGCCGTTACAGACAACCACTGTCACCTCAAATATCGTGAGCCCTACTGCAATGATGAAAAGCCCGGCTTGCTTTGCCACCTGAACCTCCTCCAGTGCGAAGCAAGCATGAGGTGGTTGCAAATCTCGGTCAAATTCGCCGCAAATCGAAGCTTTGTTACCCGCACTTGCGCCCCCAATTGAGTTTCAGGGTTCTGTCCCCAATCACGTAGGCCTTTAATTCTGTTTTTCGCGTTTTCCGAAGCTTTGAGCCCTGACACGGGGTAAGAATGGACCCGAATTTGACCGAGAACTTCAATTGACCCAACATGCGCTCATTCACCGGCCCCACCTGGGTCGGACTCCGTTGACGGAGGGATCCAGCAATGTCGGCGACAAACGCGAGAGCGGCCCGCCTTCACAATCTCGAAGACCATGAAGCTTCGCTGAGCGCGCTCGAGGTCACGGCAAAGATCGGTGCGCTCGAGCCATTCGTATCTGCTCAAGAAGCCGCCAAATTTGTCGGAATTAGCAGACGTTTTCTCATCGAACTTGCCCGTCGTGGGCTCAAGGGTGCATATCCGATTGGCACAGGCGAGTCTCGGAAAACGTGGGTCTTTCGTCTCTCGGAACTTGCCTCCGGTATCGACGGGAAACGCAATGGGGCTCAGCGACGGCCGCCGGAGAGCGAGTCAGCGTATCATCCAAGTATTAGGCGTTCCCTGCTGAAATGAGACGTTATGGCATATCAGAGGGGATCTCTCAGAATTGTCTCCCGCAAAGGCGGAGATGTTTGGATGCTGCGGTACAGACTCAACACGGCGGATGGCTTGCGCAAAGAAAACACTTTGCCAGTCGGTCTCGTCAGGGATTTTCCAACTGAGAAGGCTGCTTGGCGCGAAGTGGACAGGCTCGGCCTTCTTATCCGGATCAACAGTGAAGAATCTGCCACCCGCATCCGCTTCAACACTCTCGCGGAATACTACCTAAAGGCCGATTTTGGCGAGGATGCAGTGCGTCCAAAATCAGTCAACACCATCCCGATTGTCGAGCACTACGTTCGGGACTACCTTATTGCCCGCTGGGGTAATGAGCTGGCAAGCGATATCGGACCGCTCGATATTCAGCGTTGGCTGAAGTCGCTTCACACCGTCAACGGACTAGCTTGGACTACCGTTTCAAAAATCTGCGGCATTATGCACCGGATTTACAAGGTCGGTATCCTGCACGAACGCGTCGACAAAAATCCAGTAGAGCATGTCGAGACGCGGGCGAAGTCTCTCTACCGGGCAGTCGTTATTACGCCGCAACAAACCCTAGCCATTCTCAATAAGCTGACGAATCCGCTGCATCACACGCTGGTTCTGACCTGTGCCGCAACGGCGCTTCGCGCCTCCGAGATCATCTCGCTGCGCTGGTCGGACATCTTGTGGAGCGACGGGCAAATCCGCATATCGAAGCGATGGGCCAAGGGCGAGGACGGCGAGACAAAAACGGCAGCCTCGAACGGCTATGTACCGATGCATCCGGTACTGGCGCAATACCTGAAGGAATGGCGTACGCAGAGTCCCTACTCGAAGGTCAACGATTTTGTTTTTCCATCGCTACTGAAGGATGGCAAGGTGCCCATCTGGGCATCGACGTTCGTACAGGATCATCTGCGGCAGGCGGCAATCGGCGCCGGCGTCGAACTCGCGAAGGGGCAGCGTTTCGGTCTTCACAACCTCCGCCACTCACTTTCCAATTGGCTGGTGAACAAGGCGAAGGTGGAACCGAAGACGGTGCAGGGCATCCTGCGCCACAGCAAGATACAAACGACGCTCGATCTCTACACGCAGGACGACAGCGACGAGAAGCAAGCGGCGCAAGGCGCATTTCTAAGCGCAGTAGGTCTTAGAAGCCGTCTAGTGCAGTGAATTGTGGATCGGATTGTGGATTGTCACTTGAGGCCGCCATCGCTCTAAGTTATTTAGAATGATGGCGGGGACGACGGGGCTCGAACCCGCGACCTCTGCCGTGACAG
>JASHTH010000197.1 GCA_030040655.1 Acidobacteriaceae bacterium
ACCATTTTACACCGGTAGCAGAACCTGCAGCCGAGCGCGACGGGCGAATCGATCGCAGCTTTGCCCGTTCAGTGCGACGGCGGCACATACTCGGCGGGCAGCGCCGCGCCTTCGCCAAAGAAGAACTCCTCCATCTGCTGGACAAGGAACTGCTGCGCCTGCGGCGTCCAGGGTTGCAGGCGGTATTCGTTAAGCAGCATCTTCTGCCGTTCCAACCACTCGGACCATGCCGCTTTGGAGACGTTCTTATAGACCTTCTGGCCGAATTCGGAGTCGAATGGAGGCTCGTCGAGGCCCTCCATCTCGCGCTTGTGCCGGACGCAAAAAACCATGTGTGCCATTCTCAATCGCTCCCACGGTCATTGTATTGGATACTGCGGCGCGAAGCGGCCGGCGGCGACATTCCACTGCCTGAACGAGAGCAGGCAAATCGACTGCTGCCTGGAATGCGCATTCGCTCTTGCATTGCCCAGTTGAAGGCCATCGAACCGGATTCAGTCAATTTGGCGCGCCCAACGAAGGTCGCCCTGGCTGCTTGAGCCGTGCTTGCAGGAGTAGCGTTACGGCAGTCAGCCAGAGTACCGCAGCCATCACCAGTCCCGCGCACAGCAGCCGCGTGCCGGCTTCGCGGACCAGCGAGCACCCGAGCACTCCGAGGACAGAGAGAGCCCCCGTCCAGTAGTAAAGCGGCACCTCAAATACTCGCGCCAACGGAATGAAATGCAGACCAACGATGATGGCGACCGCAATCGGAATCCAAATGGAAAGACCAGTGCGGCCCAGCAGCGTCGCGCAAAGCGCTATCAACCCACATTCGGCTCCAAAGATGATGCCAAAGAACATGCCGGCACGTTTCCCTTTGGCCGCTGCGGCCGGATCATCGATGCTGTGCATGTTCCTCACAGACCAAAGCCGCAGGACGCAAAGCCCGAGCAGTGCGATGGTTGCCACAATCCCTGCGGGAATGGACCATACCGGGCGCGCGGCCCAAAATGCCAGCGCTACGATGCACCATGCAGAGCCAAAAAGCGTAAGAATGGCTGCTCCAGCAACGCAGCCGCGGATATGCGCCACGGTCGACATGTCTTCACGATACGGATGAGTGACAATCGAAGGCAATTTTTGTGCTCAGCCCTGAACGCAGATTTCAGTGATCGCCTGGGAGACGATGAGGCTGGCGGCTTCGAGTATTCTATCCATCTATGTGCGGCCGATTTGCCCGTCGCTCCACGCAGGAGATTCTCGCCGACTGGTTCGGCGTTCCGCTCGAGGAGATGCCCTGGTTCGAGCCGACCTTCAACGCGGCGCCGCAGAGCACGCAACCGGTGGTGCGCCTGAACCGCGACACCGGCAGCCGCGAATTCGCGCTGCTTAAGTGGGGATTGGTGCCGTTCTGGGCAAGAGATGCCAAAGTCGGCTACACCACGTTCAACGCACGCGCCGAAGAAGCCCCAGCCAAGCCCGCCTATCGCGAGGCATTCAAGAAGCGACGCTGCCTCATCCCTGCCGACGCCTTCTATGAGTGGCAGCGCATCGACTCGAAGAGCAAGCACCCGTATGCCTTTGCAATGAAGGAAGAAACGCCGTACGCCTTCGCCGGCCTGTGGGAAAGCTGGCGGCCGAAAGAAGGCGCGCCGCTCGAATCGTTCACCATTCTCACCACCGATCCCAACGCGCTGGTCGAGCCCATGCACAATCGCATGCCGGCGATTCTGGAGCCGCGCGACTACGATCGCTGGCTAAATACGAGCCCGGACACCAGCGACCCCGCGCGCCCGCCGGTGGATCTGCTGCGGCCGTTTCCTGCCGAAAAGATGCGGGCCTGGCGCGTGAGCGATCGCGTGGGCAGTGTGCGCAACAACGATCCAACGCTGCTCGACGCGGTCGAAGAAAGTGCGGGCGCGAAGACTCGGGACCAGCTCAGTCTTCCCCCGCAATAGCTCGCTTGGACGGCGGGTAATGGCCCAGTTTCCCTCAAGGGCTTCAGAGGCCGCGGAGAAAATCACGGGGACCGGCTATTCGCTGGCTGAAGCCCGCGAGAGATATCAAAATGAAAGGACTTGTTCGGCACGGCTGAAGTCGTGCCCTGACTCATCATTTCGGCTCAATGGAGTTATTCCGCAGCCTGTGAAGCCGCGCTCCTTCAAGACCACCCGCTGAGCGGGTCTTTCCGCGGCTTTTGAAGCTCGTACGCGCCATAACCAGCCACCGAGGGACCGCGCTTACTTGGCTCGCTTCTTCTCGTTCTTCTTTTCGCCCTTCTCGTGCTTTTCGTCGAGCGAATGCAGGATGGGAATCGGACCCATGTCGGGCCCGATGCGCTTGACCTGCGTGTCGATCATCTCGTAGTTGAGAGTGCGCGGATTGGCGGGGCGCGAGATGCCGGTGGCGGGATCGACGCTGACGTCCTCGCTGCGGGCGATCTGAAAGCTGAAAGCGGGCGCGGTACCGTCTTTCACGGGCACCTGGGAGATCTTGACTGGGAAGAATCCCTCGATGGGGTGCAGTCGGAAAGCCGTCTCGTAGCGGTGATGGCGCAGGCTCCAGGTGAAGACGCGCACCTGGTCGAAGTCGAAAGGCAGGCCGGCCTTTTGCGGGCCGAGCACGGTCACGTATTCAGGGACGGTATGATCGGGCGTCGAGGCTTCGGGATCGGTGACCTTGGCGATCTCGTAGGCGCCCACCATGCGTTGGCCCTCGGAATAAACAGCCACCGTGTCGGGTACATCGACGTCGACGCGCGAGCCGAGCAGCCAGCCGGTACGTCCCTGGGCGTCGCGCACCAGCCACCAGTCCTCCATCACCGGCGGCGGAGCCTCGGGATTGGCTTCCTCGGCGGTGCCCTTGGTGGAGACCGCGACCGTGTGCGCGGCGGTTGCCGGCGCAGGCCTCTCGGCCGTCAGAGCCGATTTCGAAAACCCGGAGCCGGGGGCAACCTTGGGAATCGAGGAGCGAGCCAGGAGCTGAACCTTGGCGTTGGCGGGAAGAAGATAAAAATGTTCGGTTTCGCGGCCGGGCGTGATGTGTAGGTAGATGTCGTCGCGCACCGTGGCGCCGGCCACCACCGGATCCTGTTTGTGCCGCGCGGCCAGACCTTCGAACGCCTGGTACTGCTTGGCATCGATTACGGCGTGCTCCTCGATCCAGCCGATTTCGTTCTTCTGCGTCTTCACCTTCAGGAAGCGGCGGCCGTGCTCCAGCACTTCGAGGGGCTGGCCGTTCACCACCTCGGCCACGCGATTGGAAAGCGCGGCCACGCGATCGTGCAGGTATATCTGCCGCGCCGAAACGTAAACCATGTCGTGCTGTTCATGATGAAAACGGCTGCAACCGGCCGCGCCGAGCAAAAGCCATGCGGAAAACAATGAAACCGCGCCGGCCGCCAGGCGGCAGTGGAGATCGGCAGGGGGAGATGGAGAACGCGTGAACACAACCGGCGGTCTTTAGGGATTCTCGAATAAGTGTGAGGCGAAGCTACATTGCTAAGTAGCTCGCCGGGGCGAGCGACCTTGCAAGGAATTCAAAATGCCCCAGAGTATTTCGAGAACTGCCTTAAGTTAAGGATAGCACCGGCAGCGTGGCGTGAGTTTTCGAGCCGACGCGGCGGGAACCAAAGGTCACACGAAGATGCGGCGGGGGTAGACGAGCCTGGCGAACAGGTGGGAAGGTCAGTTTCCTTCCGGAGCTCAAGCCCGCGAATCTCCCTTGGGCCCTGAAATGCTCGGGCTGAAGGGGCTGGAAGAGAATTCAATTGACCCGAAATGATGAGTCAGGGCACGGCTTCAGCCGTGCCGAAAACCGTCGCAAAAATCAGCCTAGGCTTCAGCCCCTGCGGAAGGCTGGCACCCGGCGATTCACCTTCGTTTCCCTCTCTTTCCGCAGCCATCAAAGGCCCTTACCCTTCAAAATGAACCACTTCCGGCCATCAGGGCGCAGCGACGATGGCCGAAGCGGAGACCGGATCGGTGCCCGTGGACGCGGTCAGAACGCTGTCCAGCTTGCCTAGAGTCGTGGCATCGAAACTGAAGGCGGAAAGGTCCGGATTGCCGCCCGAGGAAACTGCCAGCACATAGGTATTGCTGGAATCTTCGGCCAGGCCGGCGGGCTCGGTTCCTACCGCGACCGTCGAGCCGGCGGTCAAGCCGCTCACCGTGGAAGAAGTTGTCGAGAGAGTGAATTCGGCAATATTGCCTGCCGTGCCGGTGCCCAGGCCATTGGCGACATAAACGTAGGCTCCCGTCGAATCGGGCAGAATAGCGGCGGGCTGCAGTCCCTGCGTGGCGTAGGGTGATCCGCTGAGCTCGCTGAGCGTGGAGGTGAGCGAAGCGTAGTTGAAAACACGTAATCCGCCGGGGTCTGTGCCGGTGGTGGCGAGGGTTTCACCCACATAGAAGACGCGATTTTGCGGATCGATGGCGACCGACAGCGCCGAACCGCCGTTGCCTTTGACCGGGATATGGGTGTACGTGGTCCCAAATGGGTCGGTATCGCTTGAATTGAACGGGACGACCGCCGTGCCGTTGCTTCCCATGGCGACAAAAACGTGGGCGCCGTCGGAAGAAATGTTCAACTGCTGCACGGTTGCCGCGGGAAGATTGAAGTGCTCCTCCGTGTTCGAAGCGAGGACGCCGGTGCTGGAATCGATGGAAATGGCATAGATTGCCGCGAGGTCCGGCCCGGACTCCACCAGCCAGGAGCCGCTGGGGTCCATCTGCATGGTGCTGGCAAGATCGGTGGAGATGACACTGCCGTTGTTCGCCAGGGTGAGCTCTCCCGTGGAGGAATCGACGGTGTAAAGATAGATGCCCGCGGCCGTGCCCACGTAAAGAAAGCCGCCGCCCGGTGCGATGGCAATCGAAAAGGGCTTGGCGCTTAGCGTGTAGGGGCTGCCGCTGATTGCTGTCAGTGTTCCGCCGCTGGCGATGTTGTAAGCTGCGATCTGATCGGTCTCTTCATCGACGACGTAGAAGTTCCCGCTCGCCGTGGTCGGGCAGTTGGTGGTGCAGCCGCTGCTGCCGGTATAAGGGTTTTGCCAGAAGTTGCCGCAACCGGCCAGCATAAACGGCGAAGCCGCCAGCAGCCACCGCGCCCATCTACCGATCTTCATTACCGCTCCTTGCAGGCCGGGAACAGGCGCCGTTGCGCCGCTTCGGTCGGAATCCATTGGATTTGGACGTTTTTCTTCATGCCGCGGGCAATGGATTGCCGTCGCCTGAGTAGACGCAGGTTGAAGGCGATTCGCTCGCTTAGCCGGGAGCGCCGGCTGCCTCACTTCGGCTCGGCGGCATGGGCCTGCCATACGAGGCGGGCTGCGGTCAGGTCCTCAATGGCCATGCCTACGGATTTGAAGACGATGCGGCCGGTCGGAACGGATGCGGCGCCGCTCAGAATCTCGCCGATCTCCGCTTGTACTTTCGCACCCGAGAAACGGACATCGCCCGACTCGCGCTCCGCGCAGGAACGCGATTCGGCGACGACGAAGCTAGACAGCATCGCCTCGTCGTCGATCTCGCGCAGGCTGGCGCCGGTGGCCCCTACCGCCAGCACCAGCGCGCTGGGCGAGAGCCATTTGCCTTCGAGCACCGGCGCGGGCGAAGAAGTAACGGTCAGCACGACATCGGCTGCGGCGGCCTCTTCGCGGGCGACGGCCCGGGCGCGGGTCTCCTCTGCCAGCCGCTCGGCGTGCACCGCGGTGCGGCTCCAGACCCGAATCTCGCCCAGTTCCGGCCAGACTCGCTGAAACGCCTGGATATGCGCGCGAGCCTGCACCCCGCTGCCCAGAATGCCGAGCGTCCGCGCATCCGGCCGGCGAAGCGCGGCGAGGGCGACTGCGGAGACGGCGGCGGTGCGCATCTCCGTGATCAGCCGGCCATCCATGATCGCCAGCGGCTCGCCGGTGGCGCGGCTGAGCAGCTCGATCACGGCCATGTGCGTGTGCAACCCCAGCTCGGCGTTGCCGGGATAGAAGGTGACGGTCTTGACGCCCATCACGTCGCCGGCAATTGCAGGCATAATGGCGAACCAGCCGTTCTTGTGGCCTTCGGCGTTGCCGGCACGCAGAATGGTGCGCGGCGGCTGCTCGACGCGGCCGGCGGAGTAGTCGATGAGCGCCTGGCGAATGGCGGGAATCAGCGCTTCGTAGGTGAGCAGTGAGCGGACTTCGGGCTCGGAGATGTACATCGAGGATCTGGGAACGGCTCCACACAGCCTAAATGCAGAGGAGCGCCTCGTCGAACCACACATCCACAAAGTCGGCTGCCACCAGAAATCTGTGACCCGGAGAAAGCCCCATAAATCGGGCGATTTGCGGGTAGTCCTCATACAGGTGGTAAGTATGGAGTGGAACGAAGAAATCAGGCGCGTCGGAGAACGATTCGCCGCACCAGATGTACCACCCACTTGTCTTACCTTGTGGCGGATGGCGAAGCCCGTTGACTGGGACGAGCCCTCGAGTGGAAGCTGCAAACCCGGTCTTGCTGTTCCACGGCGATGCCACGAAAGGAGCGGAGTTTTGGACGCAGAGGATCTTCTGGGTTTCTTCGATTTCCGATTCGGAGACGCTCATCAGTTCGGCCGGCCGCCGGGCATCTGCCGGCGTCGGAAGCGCTCGTCAACCGGCTGGCGTCCCTGGAATCCGGCGTCCACGGTGTGCCAGTGCTCGATGGCCGGCTCGCCCATGCGCCAGCAGAGCAGCACCACGTCATCGTCGAGGCGGCAGGGGAAGTCGATGAGGCCGGAATCGAGGTCCTTGACCTGCACGCCGATGGCATCGATTTCGGCGACGCTCTCGCGGGCGCGCTGCAGATGGTTCTCCATCTCGGCCCTCAACCGGGCCACGCGGCCCACGTCAACCTTCATTCCACCCGAGAGATAGATGCTCCGCGCCAATTCTGAGAGCCCCGAATTCACCTCTTCGGCGGATTGCTTTCCATCCATGGCGCGTTTCAGCAACGATTCGACGACGGGGAGCAGGGATTGTGCTTCCTCTAAGGTGAAGGTTTTCATGGGTACGACCTGACCGTAGAATACGACGATCCCGGGGGTGAGGGAATAGTAAATACGTGGTAGTTACTGGAGGAACCAACCGGGAGGGTCCAGTGTCCAGCCACCAGGGATCAAGAAGGGAAATGGGAATGGGAAACAGGGAACAAAGAGCCGGGAACAGAGATCGGAGTTCCGAGATCGGGCTGAGTATCTGAGCTGAGACTGATGGCAAATGCGAAGGAGGGCCATCGCGATTGCGATTGGCCCTCCCTTGCGGCTCCTCGGCTCCCACCGCGGGACTTCGCCGAGACAAAATGCGCGTTCTGGGGAAGTTGAAGCAGCTCTAGCGGCCGCTGGCGCGAATTCTCTCGGCATTCACCATCTTGCGGTCCAGCCGGGAAGTGATCTGTCCCCCGTACTGGATCGTCCGCAGCGCGTGGCTGGACCCGAACTGGTCGAACTCCAGAATCACGCTGGTGTTATCGGGAGCGGGCTCGCCGGGACCAAGCAGCGACATGAAGCTCAACGCCGTTTCGTTGCTCTTGACGGTGACCACGTTCAGGGTAAGGTCTTTCTGAACGGTATACAGGCCCGCGGGCCAGACGTGGCCGGCGGCGGCGAAACTGAAGGGGACGTTGACGGTGGATGCCTTTGCGGCGGTGGACGCCATAGCTACGGCCGCCAGCACGGCCGGCGCCAGAACGAGTTTGCCAAGGGTGAGTCGCATGTCGGTTTCCTCCTGCCTTGGAAACCACACTAGCGATTCGGAAAAAGAAAATCGTCAAATCCCCGTCCAGAATTCGTCAAGCTTTTTTCGCGAGCACGAGCGGTTCGCTGGCCGAGCGCGCCGAAGGCTCCCGCATCTCCGCCAGCTCCTTTTGCATCACGCCAAGGAGCGCCTTGCGTTCGGTCTCGGGCAGATTCTCAGCGATGCGCAAGGCGCGCTGCAGCAGCTCTTCCGCCTCTGCAATTGCTTGACGTTCACACGCGTGCCGGGCGGCGGCGCGAAGAGCGCTTGCCGCTCGCTGCCAGTCGCCCGCCGCCTCGAAGTGCATCGCCATCTCGCGCGCCACCGTCGCTTCCCGTCCCGCAAAGATCCTGCCCAGCCGCTCGGCGATGCGGATGTGGCTATTGGCGCGCCGCGACGGCGGCTGCCTTCGATACAGCACTTCGCGATACACCTCGTGCGCGAAGACATAGAATGCCGAGCGCGTTCCATCGGGAAGTTCGTCTTCGCCGGCGCGATGGACAAAATGCAGGCGGCGCGCCAGATCGTCGCACGTTTCCTCCGTCTGCGTGACATCTTCCTTCAGCGTAGCCGCAACAGCCCAGGTCGGAAACGCCACATGCATCAGGCTGCCCGCTTCGAGCAGGCGCTGTTCCCTTTCGTTGAGGCGCTCGATTTCGAGCTCGATCATCTGCGCCAGCTCTCGCGGAACCGCTGCCTCCATTTCCGCAAAGGGTGCGCGCTGCTGCCAGCGGGACTCGCCGTTGGCGCCCTCGCGTGCCAGGATGCCTTGCGCGATCAGGTGCTCCAATACGGCGATGGCGAAAAGCGGATTGCCCTCCGAGTGCCGGTGCACGAATTCGCCCAGCTCCGGCGGCAGCGCTTCCTGCCCCAGTTCCCGCGCGATCAGCTGCCTCACGGCCGGACGAGCCAATGCGGCCAGCTCAATCTCCGCGCCGAGGCGACGCATGAGCAGATCCTGCTTGAGTTCCTTCACCCGGTGGCGCGACGCAGCATCGTGCGGCCGGTACGTGGCGACTATGAGCAGCCGCGCCGGCGCACGGCGCCGCGCCAAGGCCGAAATCAGGTCGACAGTGGCATCGTCGGCCCAGTGCAGATCCTCGAAAACAAGGATCAAGAGCTTTTCCGCGGCCATCTCTTCCAGCGCCGCGCACAGGTCGGCGAGCAGTCGCTCCTGCGGCGCGGGCCGCGCTGAAGATCCATCGGCGCTCGCCGGGGCACGGCCCAGAGCGGCCAGCCACGCCGGGGCCAGACGCGCAAGAGCTCGGCACGCCAACTCCCCGTCGGACGAAGCGCAGAGCTGTCCCAGCGCTTCCATCACGGGATAGTAGGCTTCATCCCGGCCCAGACCCTGCACGCATTGCCCGCGCGCCACGCTCGCCGTGGAACCCATTTGCCGGCAAAAAGCATCCACCAGCGCCGTCTTGCCGATGCCGGTTTCGCCGGTGACGAAGACGGCCTGGCGATGTCCGCCGGCCGCGCGCTGCGCATGCGCCTGCAGCCTCGCGAGCTCATTGGTGCGATCCACAATCGCGGCCGGCAAAGCGGCGGGCTTGGCGGCTTGCGCTTCTGCCTCCGGTGCTGCGCTCGTTTCCGCCGCGGGCGAATCGGTGACCGGGGCGACGAAGCGATAGCCCCGCTTGGGCAGCGTCTGAATGAACCTGGGATTCTTGGCGTCATCCTCGAGGACCTTGCGCAGCTCCAGCATGTAGGTCCTGAGCACCTGGGGTTGGACATAGGTCTCAGGCCACAGCGCGTCGAGCAGCTCGTCGTGTGTCACCAACCGGCCGGGATTCTCCACCAGGTAGCGCAGGACGGCAAACGGCTTGGGAGGCAGCGTGATCTGCTCGTCGCGACGCCATAGACATTCGTTCGACGTGTCCAGTCCAAAAGATTCAAACTGCTTCATCCGGCCGCACCCCTCCGGCATCGTTTCAACCGGGTGTTCAGCAAACGGAATTCCACTCGTCAATGCTCCGACAATTCGCCGCATTTGCAACGAATCGTGGCACTTGCGAGAGAGAAGAGTTTCGCGCGCGAGGCGGGAACGTCCGATTCCGAACAGCTCTGTTCACCGGCGCACAATGGATAGACGCGCCACGAGCGCCTAAACACGTAAAAATTTCTACGCGGAGTGACGAATTGCGGTTCCCACGGCGGACCGTCCCAACTATTGCAACATGGAACCCGAAGGGACGCGGACTCCGCGATGTCAGAATTTGCGCGACCACTCCTTGGGCCAGCGCTCCACGATCACCTTCTTGTCGGTGAAAAACTCGATCGCGTCGCGTCCCTGCGCGTGCATCACGCCGAAGAAGCTGCCTTTCCAGCCGGAGAACGGGAAATACGCCATCGGTGCAGGCACGCCGATGTTCACGCCCACGTTTCCCGTAGAAACGGCGTTGCGGAACTTGCGCGCCGACGCGCCGGAGGTCGTAAAGATAGAGCTGGCGTTGCCGTAGGCCGAATGCTCGATCATGGCGATGGCGTCATCGGCCGTATCGGCGTGAACCACCGACAGCACGGGACCAAAAATCTCGGTTTCCATCAGCGGGCTCGTGGCCGGCAGGCCGTCGAGTACGGTGGGGCCCACGAACGAGCCCCTT
>JASHTH010000198.1 GCA_030040655.1 Acidobacteriaceae bacterium
ACCGCTCACCTGCGCGGTGGCAATGACGTGTACGTGATGTCGTCGTCGGGCGGCGTTCCGCGACGTATCACCTGGCATCCGGCCAACAGCCGAGTGGTGGGCTGGACGCCGGATGGCAAGGACGTGCTGATGGCCAGCGGCATGGCGAGCTTCCGCCATTATCTGCGCCTCTTCCGCGTCCATGCCGATGGCTCGGAAATGCCCGAGCCGCTGCCCCTGCCCGCTGGATTCCAAGGCTCGTTCTCGCCCGACGGCCAGTCGATCGCGTACGAGCCTATCACGAAGTGGGAGGAGGCTTGGAAGCAATACCACGGTGGCCAGACCACGCCCATCTGGATCGTGAACCTGAAGACGATGGACCTTGTCAAGGTGCCGCGCGAGAACTCGAACGATTCCGACCCAGTCTGGGTCGGCGACTCGGTCTACTTCCTCTCCGATCGCAGCGGGCCGATCTCGCTCTTCCGCTACGAGATCGGCTCGAAGCAGGTGAGCCAGGTCGAGCCCAACAAGAGCTACGACCTGAAGTCGGTGCAGGCCGGGCCGGGCGGGCTCGTCTACGAGCAATTCGGCTCGATTCATCTGATCGAAACAGCGAACAACGAAGACCGGACCGTTCCGATCCAGATCCATGGCGGCTTGGGCGGCGTTGCTCCGCACCTGGCGACCATTCCGCCGGACGAGATCCAGAACGCGGCGCTCTCGCCCAGCGGCGCACGCGCGGTCTTTGAAGCGCACGGCGAGATCTTTACCGTACCCGGCGAAAAAGGAGACACGCGCAACCTGACCAACACGCCGGGAACGGCCGAACGCAATCCTTCGTGGTCTCCCGACGGCAAGACCATCGCCTATTTCTCCGACGCTTCCGGCGAGTACCAGCTTTACCTGCATGACCAGACCGGATTCAAGGCGCCGACCGTGATCGATCTCGGCCCCGATCCGAGCTTCTTCTATAACCCCACATGGTCACCCGATTCGAAGCACATTGCCTACACCGACAAGCACCTGCGCATCTGGTACCTCGACGTACCCGCAGCCGGCGCTGCCGCGGGCAAGCCGGTGCTGATCGATAAAGGGGTGTTCGGCAGCTTCGGCTCCGACTTTGGCGTCACCTGGTCGCCCGACTCGAAATGGATCGCCTATCACCGCGACCTCACCAACCAGCTTCGCGCCATTTTTGTCTATTCGCTGGAAACGCACAAGTTCACGCAGATCACCGACGGCATGAGCGATGCTTATAACCCGGTCTTCGATCCGAACGGTAAGTTCCTCTACTTCCTGGCCTCGACCAACGACGGCCCTTCGCGTGCGGGAATCGACCTCTCTTCGCTCGATCGCGCCCAGACGAATGCCGCGTACGTTGTGGTTCTGGCCAAGGACGGCGCTTCGCCCGTCCCGCCGGAGAGCGACGACGAGAAGCCGAAGGAGGAAAAGAAGGAAGAGCCGAAGAAGGCCGACGACGCGCAGAAAAGCGAAGCCAAAGACCAGGCCAAGCCTGCGGACAAAGAAGCTGCAAAATCGGACAAAGATAAAGAGGATAAGGACAAGGAAAAGCCCGTCGAAGTCAAGATTGACCTCGAGGGCATCGGCAACCGCATCTTATCGCTGCCGATCCCAGCGCGGAACTACGATGGCCTAGCCGTGGGCAAAACCGGCGTGATCTACCTGGCGGAAGGCTCACCGTTTGGCCGCTCATCGGCCGAGGACGAGGGCGGCGGTCCGGGTATTCGCGCCGTCTGGAAGTTCACTCTGGAAAAGCGCCAGACGGAGTCCGTCCTCGAAAACGTCGATGCCTTCCTCGTCTCGCAGGACGGCGGCAAGGTTCTCTACGCCCGCAAGACCGCCTGGACCATCAGCCCCGCCGACGACCTGAAGCCTGGCAACAGCAACCCCGGCAAGCCGCTCAACCTCGGCAGCATGGTCACCACCGTTGATCCGCGCGCCGAGTGGCGGCAGATGTACCACGAGACATGGCGCATCGAGCGGGATTTTCTCTATGACCCCAACACGCACGGCTTGAGCATTTCCAAGATCGAGGCCAGGTACAAGCCGTACCTCGACAATCTCGCGTCGCGCGACGAGTTCACCTATCTCTCCGTTGAAATGCTCGGCGAAATCAACATCGGGCACATGTTCGTCGGCGGGCCTGACCATCCCGATACCGAGCCCAAGACCGGATTGCTCGGCGCCGATTACACGATCGAAAACGGCCGCTACCGCATCAGCAAGATTCTCGGCGGCCAGAACTGGACGCCCGGCCTGGCCTCGCCGCTCACGCTGCCCGGCGTGTACGTCAAGCAGGGCGAGTACCTGCTGGCCGTCAATGGCCGTGAACTTCATGCCGGCGACAATCTTTACTCCTTCTTTGAAGGCACCGCCGGCAAACAGACCGTGTTGCACGTTGGCCCAACCGCCGACGCCAAAGACGCGCGCGACGTGATCGTAGTTCCCATTGCGGATGAAGACGGCCTGCGAAACCTCGACTGGGTCGAATCGAACCGCCACAAGGTCGATGAGCTTTCCGGGGGCAAGGTCGCCTACGTCTATATGCCCAACACGGGCGGCGCGGGCTACAACAACTTCAACCGCTACTTCTACTCGCAGCTCGACAAGCAAGCTCTGGTGCTCGACGAGCGCTGGAACGAGGGTGGCTATATCGCCGACTACGTCGTCGACGTGCTCAAGCGCTTCCCCTTATCGGGCGCCATTGAGCGCGACGGCAAGCCCATTCACGATCCCGCCGGCGCCATCTTCGGCCCCAAGGTGATGCTGATCAATCAAAACTCCGGCTCCGGTGGCGACGCCATGCCGTGGTACTTCAAGAAAGCCGGAATCGGCAAGCTGATCGGCACGCGCACGTGGGGCGGGCTGGTCGGGATCGGAGGGTATCCGTCACTGCTCGACAACGGCTACGTCATGGCGCCGCGCTACGCCATCTACGGTTTGCACGGCGAGTGGGAGGTAGAGAACCATGGCATCGCGCCCGACGTGCCGGTCGAGGACCTGCCCGCGGATGACGCCGCCGGGCACGATAAGCAGCTTGAAACCGGCGTGCAGATGGTGCTTGACGAGCTGAAGGCCAATCCCATTCCCGAGATTCCCATTCCGCCCTATCCGAACTACCACAAGAGCGATGGGCTGGGGAAAAACTAGCGAGAACCGCAAACGTCCGAGATTCGATTTGCGGCAGCGTGATCTTTGCAGCCTCGCCATCTGGCCTCGGCTTCGCGCGGAGTGCTATGGTGTGGCCAAATGCCTCTGCGCGTAACATCGGAGACTGGCGCACTTGTTCAAGGGCCTGCGGCGACGCTGATCTACGACGACTGGTACCCGGCGCTTCGCACCGAAAAGCTGCGGCCGGGTAAGCTGTGGAAAGCCACGCTGCTCGATCTTCCGCTGGTGCTGGGGCGGCTTAGCGATGGACGCGTCTTTGCCCTGCGCGACAACTGCCCGCACCGCGGCATTCCTCTCAGCGTGGGATGGTTCGACGGCGACCGCGTCACCTGCCGCTATCACGGATGGGAGTTCGAGCCGTGCAGCGGGCAGTGCACGCTCATCCCATCGCTCACCAAAGCGGACAAGCTCGACGCCACGCGCATCTATGCCACGGCCTTTCCGTGTGAGGAACGCGACGGCCATGCGTGGGTGTTTGTGCCCAGTCCCGGAAGCGGAAAGCGTTCGCTGGGCGCGCA
>JASHTH010000025.1 GCA_030040655.1 Acidobacteriaceae bacterium
GATCCGCGTTCGTCACGGCAAGGGTGGGCGCGATCGCGACGTACTGCTCAGCAACAGTCTGCTGGAGACGCTGCGTGAGTACTGGCGGTGGATGAAGCCCAAGACCTACCTTTTCCCAGGAACCGTGAACAACTGGCGTGCCGACGTTCCGATCACAACGAAGATCGTATGGAACGCGGTGAACGGGGCGCGGATAAAGGCGGGCATTCAAAAGCGCGTTTCTCCACACACGCTGAGACACAGCTTCGCCACGCATATGCTGGAAGCCGGCGCCGACCTGCGTACGATCCAGGTGTTGCTCGGGCACGCGGAACTGGCAGATACCGCCGTCTATCTTCACCTGTCTCGTCGTCACCTGCAGGCAGTAGCCAGTCCCATCGAGGCGATTGCTGTCTCCAGCCCTGACACCGTAAACCGATCGCGGAAGCTCATTAAGCGATGAGCCGGCCCACCCTCGAGGTGGCCGACATCATCCGCGCAGCAGGCGACAGCTTCTGGCACAGGTATGGACCCCACCTTGCCTGGCCGCATCGCAAGGCACTCGATGCCATTGCGCGCTGCCGCACCGCAGCCCTCGGAGGGCACCGCGATCAGTGCGTGCGCTGCGGCGATCAGGTCATCTCTTACAACTCATGCCGATCGAGGTACTGTCCCAAGTGCCAGGGCAACGCTCGCCTCAAGTGGCTCCAGGAGCGCTCCGCGGAACTGTTGCCCGTGCCGTACTTCCACGTTGTCTTCACACTGCCTCATGAACTGTCCGCGCTGGCGCTGGGTAACAAGCGGATCATCTACGATCTGCTTTACCGCACCAGCGCTGAAGCGATGCTCGAGTTGGCTCGCGATCCCCAGCACCTGGGCGCTGAGATCGGTTTCCTTGGAGTACTGCACACTTGGGGACAGGCCATCGATCACCATCCCCACGTTCACTACATCGTTCCTGCCGGAGGCTTGGCCGCGGATGGCTCTAAGTGGATCCACGGCTCTGAACGCTTCTTCCTCCCCGTCGTTGCTCTCGGCCGCGTCTTCCGCGGCAAGTTCACTGAGGCCCTTGAAGAACTGTTCCAACGCGGTGAACTCCAGTTTCACGGCTCGCTCCAGCAGATCGCCACGAAGGCCTCTTTCCGCCACTTCCTCCGGCGATTGTTCGTCAACGACTGGGTGGTTTACGCCAAGCCGCCCTTCGGTGGACCGGAACAGGTTCTGCACTACCTGTCTCGATATACCCACCGCGTCGCCATCTCCAACCACCGTCTTGTCGCCTTCAACGACGGACGCGTTTCGTTCCGCTGGCGGGACTACGCACACGGGAACAAGCAGAAGGTCATGACCCTGTCGGCGCACGAGTTTCTGCGCCGCTTCCTGCTCCATGTTCTGCCGCAAGGCCTGGTCCGCATCCGGCATTTCGGCCTTTTCGCCAACCGCAACCGCACCGCCGCTCTGGAACGTTGCCGGTCATTGCTCGGATCTCAAGTCGCGCCTGCTCCAGCACAAAAAATCGAGAATCGATGCCCGGCTTGCTCCGGTGTCAGGTTGGTGGTTGAGCGCCTCACTGCCGCTCAGATCTACTTCCGGATGCCGACGCACACGCAATCTATCGGGAGGATCCGTGTCGATACCTCATAGCCGCCGGAAAGAAAAATCGTCACCGACCAGGATCGCGCTGCCGTGTTCTACCACGCAGAGGCCAACGTGTGCTCAAATGACCCGGATCGTCACAATGGACGGGCCGGATCAGGCCCTATTCCTCGCCGCAGCGGGTCTTGCAGACCGCCACTCACGCGAGTTGATGGTTCATTTCGGCGTTCTCGGCACATTCAAATCACATAGGTGATAGATCACCGCGTCCTCCGCAAACGCACCGGCTCAGTGCAAACGGTCCTATCGAAACTGGCCAGCAGCCTGTCCGCCGCATCTGCCTACTCGCAGGCCAGTTCCGATAGGAACCTAACGTTCTACGGCAACTTGCTGGACTCAAGCATATGGAGCGTGGGCGACTTGTATGCGGACTTGCGTCGGTGAGTGGGTGATTATGCGCGGATTGAGAGCCGAGGAGGATCGGTTCCGAGAGGGACGCTCACAGATGTTTGTATGATTTCACGGCAGAGATCCTGTCAAAGGAGATGCTCATCGTGATTCGGATCACCCTGAGGTCAGCATTGCCGACCATGGTGCCGGAACGTTACCAGTTGCCCTGCGTGAAATGCGCTTGGGGAAAAATGTAAAATTGGCGTTTCGTTCAGCCATGCATGCAATAGACCGTATGCGGTTAGCAGGGGAGGTGAGAATGAGCGAGAAGGCTAAGTGTGCTGCGTTTCTGTTGATGGTGCTTGGGTTTGGAAAAGGCTTGTGCCAGAGCGTGCCTGCGGTGACCGGCGATGCCCGGGTAGACTCTCTCCTAAGACAAATGACTCTGAGCGAAAAGCTAAGCCTAATTCACGGCGCGCAGGAGCCGCCGGCCGAATACCAGGGGCAGGCGGGCTACCTGGCCGGCATCCCGCGCCTGGGAATACCGAGCATACGCTTTGCCGACGGGCCGCCGGGCGTGTTGACGCGCCATCCTTCGCAGGCAGAGATCGCCACGATGGCTTTGGCCGCAACATTCAGCGTTAAGGATGCGGAAGAGAACGGAAAAGTGATCGGCCGGGAAGACCGGGCGCTGGGCATCGATGTTTCTCTCCAGCCATTCGTGAATATCGACCGAGACATAACTTTCAGCCGTGGCTACAACACGCTGGGCGAGGACCCATTTCTTTCCGGGCAGTTGGGCGCAGCCGAGATTCGCGGCATCCAGAGCCAGCATGTCATGGCGCAAGTAAAGCACCTTATCGGCTACGACTCCAACGGAGGAGATATCTGGATCGATCCGCAGACACTGCACGAGGTGTATCTGGCGCCATTCGACGCGGCGATCCAGGCCGGCGTTTCTTCCTTCATGTGCTCGTACAACCGGATCAATGGTCCTTTTGCCTGTGACAGCAAGCCGCTCCTCACCACGAATCTGCGCGACGAACTTCACTTCAGAGGATTTGTAACCTCCGACTGGGGCGCGGTGCACTCCATTGACTCGCTGAATGCGGGAATGGACATGGAGATGCCGGGACCTTCTCCGGGCCCAGGCCAGATCGATCGGTTCTTCATTCCGTCGTTCTTTGATGAGCAGCCGGCGGCTCCGCCGCACTCGTTCGATGCAGGAATTGCGGCCATTTATGGTGCGGCGCTTCCTGAAGAGCCGCCGATACGGCGTCGCGCGGGCGGCGGCGCATTCGGTTTGGTGCTCGACCCCAAAAAGATGCCCGCGGCGCTGGCGGATGGAACTGTGACGGAAGCGCGGATTACCGAGGCGGCTGGACGCGTGCTGTATGAGATGGACCGATTCGGATACCTCGACGGCATGTCGAAACATGCCGTCACCCCACAATCGATTGAGGAGAATGCGCGGATCATTGAGAAAACGGGTGAAGACGCCGCTGTGCTCTTGAAGAACAAGGACAATGCGCTACCCTTGCGCGAGGCCGGGTTGAACGATACCGTGCTGATCGGCCCGGGAGCCGCGCAGGTGTTTGCCATCGGCACTTCAGGGGAACGCTCAGCAGGATTGCCGGAGAGGCAGGTTGGCCCGTATGAGGCAATGCGCAGGATCTCCGGCAACACACGCATTCGCCTGGCGGTGGACGATGATATGACCGGAACGGCGGTGCCCGCGAGCGTGCTGAGCCACGACGGCGTTTCGGGGTTGGCACGAGAGGAGGCAGGGAAGGACGTCACGACCGATGCACAGATTGATTTCACCGTGCGCGAGGGCAGCGCGCTGCCGCCGGATTCCACGGCGACATGGAAGGGCAATCTCACGATCGATAAAGAGGGGACCTACTGGCTGTATCTCCAGGCCCTGGGCACAAACGCCGCCCTCTCCATCGACGGAAAGCCCGTTGGGCATACCGGAGCATTGCAGGGGGCTGTGCACGGCGACATTCTGCAGGCCAACCAGGATAACGCCGTGCCGACGGCCGATCACCTGGACAATGTGCGCCGCGCAGTGGAACTCACCGCGGGCGCGCACGCAATTGAAATCGATGTGACTCCCGATTCTTCACACGCTCCAGTGCAAGTGCGGCTCAACTGGTACACGCCGGATGCGCGCGCGGCCGACCACGCGGCTGCCATTACCGCCGCAAAGAGTGCCAAGACCGCAGTGGTGTTCCTCTGGTCGCGGCTAAATCCGGTCTTCGGGCTCCCCGGAGAACAAGACAAGCTGGTTGACGAAGTAGCCGAGGTCAATCCAAACACCATCGTGGTTCTGAACGTCAGTCAGCCGGTGGCCATGCCTTGGATCGACAAGGTGAAAGCGGTGCTGTTGATGTGGTGGCCTGGGGACGAAGGTGGCTGGTCGATCGCGAACCTGCTGCTGGGAAAGGCCAGCCCCTCCGGCCGCCTCCCGGTCACTTGGGCAAAACGCATTGAAGACTACGCCGCAAACGATCCGCGCCATCCGGAGCGTTCCGGCGAAGGCGTGAATGGAAAAACCACATACAGCGAGGGCGTCGATGTGGGGTATCGCTGGTTCGATCGCGAGAAGACAGATCCGCTATTCCCGTTTGGATTCGGCCTGAGTTACACGTCATTCGACTACTCCAACCTGGCGGTGACCAAATCGGCAGATGGTGGGCTGGATGTCGCGGTTGCAATTCGGAACAAGGGGAGGGTGGCGTCCGATGAGGTGCCTCAGGTGTACCTCGGACCCCCAGACTCGATTCCTCAGGGCGTGCAGTTTCCCGTTCGAAGTCTGGTTGCATTCGATCGCGTCCATCTTGAGCCGGGGGAGACGAAGACGATAACGATGCACATAGCGCGCCGGCAATTGCAGTACTGGTCAACGGAAAAGAGGGATTGGGAAACTGCGCACGGGGTCCGCCCGGTGTGGGTGGGAGCTTCGTCACGGGATCGGCGGCTGGAGACAACAGCAAGCGAATAAATCTCTAGTGCCGTATCCACAGCGCTCCGCGTAGAGAAATTCCCGTTCGCCTGATCATTGAGGCGGAGCGGTGTGGATACGGCACTAGAGATTAGGCGTCAACAGAGCGAGAAGAATGCGCAGCAGCACTACTGGTTGTCGAGGTCATTTCCAAGCCCGGACACTCAGTCACCCAGCATGAGACAATTTGAGGCATCCTCTCGCGCTTTCACGCTCACCTGGTGTACTGGTGTACGCCCGAAGAATGACCGTCTGGTCGGCGAGCCATGCCGGTCGCTCTGCGATTTCGATCATCGGAGGACTTCATGTTCAACTACGCCCAGCTGCCAGTTTGCCCTTCTCCTCGAACCAGTGCACTCACCAGTCTTCCAGGCAGGATCGCATCTGCGCTTCTGGCCGCCAGCCTGTGCTGCGGAACAATTGCCCATGCTGGTTCCCGCGCCGCCGACGGCCGGGCATTAGCCTTTGGAGCAATTCCGCTCAGCTTTGAGGCGAACTCCGGCCAAACTGACCCTCGAGTGCAGTTTGTCTCGCACGGAGAGGGCTTCTCGCTTTTTCTCGCTCCCGGCGAAGCCTATCTGAACCTTGAGCAAGTGCCGTCCGCTGCCGTCGCGAATCCGCTGGATCGCGCGCCAAGCGGTCCCGCCACGGTGGACACGTTGCACTTACGGTTAGTAGGCGCCGATGCCAACGCGGCGGTATCTGGCTCTGACCGTCAATCCGGAGTGGTGAACTATTTCGTCGGAAAGGACCCAGCCAAATGGCGTTCCGGCATTCCCACTTATGGGAAGGTCAGCTACACGGCCATCTATCCGGGCATCGACCTGGTCTTCTATGGAAACCAGCAGCAGCTTGAATACGACTTCGTGGTCGCTCCGGGTGCCGATGCAAATCGGATTGTGTGGCAGATCGAGGGCGCCCGCGTTTCCGTGGATCGACGCGGCGATCTGCAATTGGCCGCGCCCAACGGCCCAGCGAGCTTCAAGAGGCCAGTGCTCTATCAGATGTTCGGGAACAAAAAGGTCAGCGTGGAAGGACGCTACGTAGCAACCGGCGAACAGGTGCGCTTTCGACTTGGCGCGTATGACCACAAGAAGCCGTTGATCATCGATCCGGTACTCAGCTATGTCACCTATTTTGGCGCGCCAGCCAGCGCCTACGGCCCGGTCAATGCGTCCACATTTATTGGCTATTGGGATGGCAACTATGTGAATTGGCAGGGGCTGGCCATCGACAAGGCCGGCAACGTCTACATCACCGGCAATACCGACGCCTTCGACCTTCCCGTCAAGGACGCCTACCAGACCTCCGACCCGGCTCTTAAAACCAACTATCGCGCCACTGCCGCATACGTGACCAAGATCAATCCCGAAGGAACCGGGCTCGTTTACTCCACCTACCTCTCCGGCGGCAGCCAGGACAACACCTACGGCAGCTCCATCGCCGTCGACGCCGAGGGCAACGCCTACGCCGCAGGCTTTACCGACGACCCCAATTTCCCGACCACTCCAGGAGCCTTCCAGACCATCTGCGGCGCTTTCGACAACAACGGCGTGCGGACGGCCAACTGCGGGACAGCAGCCTCCGTCAACGGTTTCGTCACCAAACTCGATCCGACCGGATCGAAGCTCGTTTATTCGACGTTCCTCGGCGCAAACCAGGCTTTCATCAACTCGATTGCCGTCGATTCCGAAGGCCGCGCCTATGTCGCAGGATCCATCAACGACTATTGCGATCCACAGGTACCTGCCTTCGAATGCTTCCCGACCACTGCAAATGCAGTGCAATCAGGGTTGGACACCAGCATCGAATCCTCTGGCAACACTTACTACAACGGGTATCCAGGATTCGCCTTCCTGACCGTGTTCACTTCCGACGGCTCCGGCCTCGCCTATTCCACGCTCCTCGGCGACAACCTCTATCTCACGGGCGCCGGCGAAACCCCGTCCGACACTTTCGGTACCACGACCGGGTTTTCCGTGGCCCTCAACTCCAGCAACGAAATCTTCCTCACTGGGTATACGCTGGCTGCAAGGTTGCCTGTCACCAGCGGCGTCTATCAGAGCAAACCGCAAAAAACGTTGCCCAACGCCGGCCCCGAGGGCTACGTGGCCAAGTTCAATCCCATCGGCTCGGGCGGCTCAACGCTTCTCGCCTATCTCACTTATCTCGGCCCCGTCACCGACCCGAACAACGTCGGCACATATGCCACCGGCATTGCCGCTGACAGCGCAGGGAATGCCTACATCGACGGCATCACCAACAGCCAGATGTTCCCCACCACCAAAGGCTCCTACGATCCCACTTGTGGAACGCCAAACTTCGATGAGTGCGGCGTTGCCTTTATTGCCAAGCTCAATCCATCGGGCTCCGATTTAATCTGGTCTACCCTCTTTGGCGACCCCATCGGTGGCGCGTCAGGCGTCGGCGGCATGGGGCCGATCCAAGTCGACGCGGATGACAACGTCTATGTTGCCGGAAGTGCCAACGGATACTACCTCTTCCCGCAGGTGAATCAGATCCAGCCCACGCGCGGCAACGGCCAAGTGTTCGTCGCCGAGTTCAACCCCGATGGCAGCAAACTGCTCTTCTCCACGCTTATCGGCGGCCTTGCCGGCACGCAATGGGCAGCCGGCCTCGCCGTAGATAGAGATCGGAACATCTACGTTGCAGGCAATGGTAACTCTCC
>JASHTH010000199.1 GCA_030040655.1 Acidobacteriaceae bacterium
TAAGGCCTGCTTCGGCACGGCCGAAGCCTGCCCTTTCAAATCCCCGTGTATTGCAGTTTCTTCGACAACCTGCAAGGGCGCCCGACTGGGGAGTAAGATTGCGTGCAAATCAATGCGATGCCATCGGGGACGGGCGAATGAAAAAAGGATTACTGCGCTTTGGTATGGGTGCGGTTGTTTCGGCGTTTGGAGTTGCCGCGCTGGCGGCTGTGGGGTTGGCTCAAAACAAGGCCGATGAAAAGCCGAAGCCGGCGCAGTCGATCGCGGAGTTGCGCCGGCAGCTCGAAAAAATCCTTGCCGACACGCACACTCCCGGAGTTTCTGTCGCCATCGTGCACCGCGACGGTCCCGAGTGGATCGCCGGACTCGGCAAATCCGATGTGGCCGCGAACCGCGCTGCGACCGATGAGACTCTGTTCCGCATCGGGTCGACCTCGAAGGCCTTTGCGTCCCTGTCGATCCTCAAACTGGCCGACGAAGGCAAACTCTCGCTCAACGATCCGGTGCGCAAACTCGCGCCCGATGTCTGGTTTGAGAATCGCTGGGAAGGCAGCGACCCGGTGCGCGTGGTGGATCTGCTCGAACACACCACCGGCTGGGACGACATGCATTTGCCCGAGTACGCCAAGGACGCCAAGGGCATGACATTGGCCCAGGGGCTCGACTTTTACCACAAGTCGCGCATCTCCCGCTGGCCCCCGGGCACGCGCATGGCGTACTGCAACTCCGGCCCGCCGGTGGCCGCTTACATTGTCGAGCGGATCACCGGGGAGCGCTTCGAAGATTATGTAACGCAGAATTTCTTTCTCCCTATCGGCATGAAGACGGCTACCTACTTCGAGCAGGGGCAACTGACCACGCTCTATCACGACGACGGCAAAACGCCGTACCCCTACTGGAACATCCTGCTGCGGCCTGCCGGAGCCATCAACGCGTCGGCCAGGGACATGGCGGCCTATGTACAGTTCTATCTGAATCGTGGCGCGGTCGGCGGAGTGCAGGTTGTGCCTTCCGCCGACATCGATCGCATGGAGCAGCCGACGCGAACCTGGGAAGCGCAGCAGGGCCTGAAGGCGGGCTACGGGCTGAGCAACTACACCAGCATTCACGATGGCTTTGTCTATCACGGCCACAATGGCGGCGTGAACGGCGGGCTGACGGAGATGGCCTACATGCCGGATTACGGCGTGGGCTACTTCTACAGCATCAATTCCGGCAATGGCGAGGCATTCGAAAAGGTGGGCGACGCCATTCGCGCCTACATCACGCGCAATTTGACAAGGCCCGCCGTGCCGGCCGCCGCGCCGCTGCCGGCGGACGCGCCGGACTATGCCGGCTGGTATGTGCCCGACGCGCCGCGCAACGAAATGTCGCACTTCCTGGAACGCCTTCTGGGCATGACGCGCGTCCGCTTCGATCGGGGAAATCTGCTGATAACTTCCATCGGCCAGATCGATCAGCCCTTCGTGCCGGTGAGCGGCGAACAATTCCGCTATCTGCCCAAAAAAGACCCACCCGAGCCGATCGCGACGGCAATGCTTCTCGCCCCGAACCGCCGAGGGCGGTTTGCCTTCATCGGCGGAACGATGAAGCGCCTGCCGACCGCGCTAGCCTGGGCGCAGATCGGCTTGACGGCGTGTTTTGTGCTCGCCTTCGCCGCCATTCTGCTCTACGCGCCTTTCTGGATCATCGGCGGCCTCATCAAGCGGCGGCGCCGGCCGGCGGAGCGCGCCATGCGCCTGTGGCCGCTGATCGCCGCGCTCAGCCTGCTTGCGTTCGTGGGGCTCTTCCTGGGGGCGAGCAGCGATATCATCAGCCGCCTCGGCCATTTCACCTTCTGGTCCTTCGGCCTTTTCCTGGCCACGCTGCTCTTCGCGTTTGCCTCGCTGGCGGGCGCCGTGGCTCTGTGGATGGCGCGGAACCGCGCGATTCGCGCCGGCGTGCGCTGGTTCTCCATCCTCGCGACCTCGGCGCTGCTGATTGCGACGGCCTATCTTATGTACTGGGGCGTGATCGGCATGCGAACCTGGAGTTAAAGCGCTTCTCGGAACACTATGAGGCATCTCGAATTCGTCCCAAGGTGGCCATTGCTTGAGGAAAAAGGCATTGGGCGAAGTCCTTTCGCACTACCCCGTTTCGAGAACCGCACTGAGCAGAATTCCATTGCGCAATTCCGGGTTTGGCCGTAACGTTTCTTGTGAGTTTCCCATCATCCACTTGGAGTGTTCCATATGCATAGCCTCGCTCTTGTGTTGCAGGAACCGTTCAACCCGGAACAGATTCAGCACCTTCTGATGGCCTTTATCCCCATCATTTTTGTTTTTGTCGTGATCGGCCTCGTGATTGTCATCATCCCTTGCTGGTTTATCTGCAAGAAAGCGGGCTTCTCGCCGTGGCTTTCGATGTTGTGCCTCATTCCGTCGGTTGGAAGGCTGGTGTTGTTATACGTTCTGGCTTTCGCCGACTGGAAAGTCGTGCCTGCGATGCCGGCGACATGGGGACCGCCGCAGCCCTACCCGCCGCAGCCGCCGTTCCCGCCGCAGCGATAGAGCGGAGCCGCAACGCAACCGGAAGAGCCGCAGATCGCGCATGCCTCCGGATTCGTTGCGGCGCAGCAATTGCCCGGGCGAGCAATCCCGGCTTGTCCGGGTTCTCGACAGGGGCCCGGGGATCTTCACACGGCGTGATTTTCCCGGTTCGCGCTTCGCCGCACTCTTACTCCGTTCCTTCGAAGAGCAGCTGTGTATTGGGGTTGGCAGGCGA
>JASHTH010000200.1 GCA_030040655.1 Acidobacteriaceae bacterium
ACGCAATCGGAAGGCGTGAGCCAGGTGAAGGAAAACATCTTCGAGAATCGCTTCATGCATGTACAAGAACTCGTTCGCATGGGCGCCAACATCAAGGTGGAGGGGCGAACGGCGACCGTCCGCGGCCCGGCGAAGCTCTCGGCCGCTGCGGTGATGTGCTCCGATCTGCGCGCTTCGGCTTCGCTGGTGCTGGCCGCACTGGTCGCCGACGGCGAGTCGATCCTCGACCGCGTTTACCACATGGACCGCGGCTACGAGCGCATCGAAGAGAAGCTGCGCGGCGTGGGAGCGCAGATCCGGCGCATGGGCAATGTGTTTGCGGCGAAAGAAGAGCCTGTGATGGCGGAGTGAGGGCAGCTCGAGCGAAATCAACAGCGGCTCAGCTTCCCTCAGGGGCTGAATCCGCTCTAACATTTTTGCGGCAGCTGACGTACGGGCTAAAGCCCGTACCTTTCGCGAAGCCCGAACCATTCGCGGGCTGAACAGGTTCCGGAAAAACTCCCATTCCGGGCAGCTTTGAAGGGGCACGGCTTCAGCCGTGCCGAACAAGTCCTGTCCTTTTGTAATCTCTGGCGGGCTTCAGCCCGCGAGAAACCGGTCCACACGAGTTTTTCCGCAGCCTCTGAAGTCCGTATCCTTCACACTGATTGCATTCCGACAATTCGGTATTTCACGCCATTCCCGGTACAATGGTCATGACAGCTTTCCCCGCTGGAGGCGAAACAGAATGTACCCCGAATTGATGGTGATTCCCATGCGCGAGGAGTTGGTGCGCGCGGGGATCGAAGAGACGCGAAGCGCCGAAGAAGTGGAGGCAGCGATCCGGCGCCCGGGCACGACGATGGTGGTGGTGAACTCGATCTGCGGATGCGCTGCGGGCCGCATGCGTCCGGGCGTGCGCCTGGCGCTGGCCAACACGGCGAATCCGCCCGACCACAAGATCACGGTCTTCGCCGGGCAGGACCGCGAAGCAACCGAGCAGGCGCGCAGCTACTTCGAAGGCAATCCGCCCAGCTCGCCGTCGATTGCCATTCTCCGTGACGGAAAGCTTGTCTATCTGATGCAGCGCTACGTGATCGAGCAGGCTACGGCGCCCCAGATCGCACAGGAATTGATGCGCGCCTTCGACGAGCTTTGCGCAAAGACGGTGGCGTAGAACCAGCTTTTAGCTTTCAGCTTTTAGCCGGTGGTTCTTCCTGGGGAGGGGATACCCGAGCAGCATTGGCATCGAATCGCTGATATTCCTCTGCCTTCGGCAGCCGATTGAGCTCTTCTTTTTCCATGCGCGCTACCTTGACGATTGGTTTGCCGTGAATCGAAATGGCGAACGGCCTACCGCGCTCGGCATCTTCGATCAGCCGATCGAAGTCGGGGAGGGCGTTCGGCTGGGTGGCATCAAGCTCGATGGTGCGCATGGTGGCGCGGCGCCAGAGGCGGATCACCCAGCGGAGAGGCGCAAATACCCAATGGTTTAAAGCCGGAAAGCGCCGCTCCGGCATGCTGGCTTCGCGGCTTGCGATCCGTACGCTCAAATCCATCGCCCTCTGCTTTAGACGGCTTGAACCCGCAATGGTTCAGCGGCTGATGGCTGCATCTTCCTCGGCCGCCGGACCGGCTGCAAGCGCGCGCTGCACCCGGCTGTGCTTCCGGCTGTAACCAAAATAGATGAACAGTCCGAAGACGAGCCAGCTGCTGAAGCCGATCCAAGCCGGCGCGTCGAGCGAAAACATCAGTGCGAGAGAAACGATCATGCCGCAGATCGGAACCAGGGGAACCCAGGGCGTGCGGAATGGGCGCTTCATCTCCGGATGCCTTACGCGCATCACCCACACACCGAGGCTGACGATGGTGAAGGCCAGCAGTGTCCCTAGGCTGACCAGCTCGCCCAGCAGTGTGATGGGGAACAATGCCGCTAGCGCTGCAGCGAAAGCGCCGACCACTATGGACGTAAGGTAGGGCGTGCAGAAGCGAGGATGCAGTTTGCCTACCCAGGGCCAAAGCAGCCCGTCGTGCGACATGGTGTAGAGCACGCGCGATTGGCCCAGTAGCATGACCAGCATGACCGATGCAAGGCCGGCGATGGCGCCAAGGTCGATGAGGATCACGCCCCAGTTGACGCCGATCGCAGCGGCGCCGTCGGCTACCGGAGCGGCCACGTTCAGCGTGGTGTAGGACTTTATGCCGGTGAGCAGTCCGGCGACGAAGATATACAGGATGGTGCAGACGATCAACGATCCGAGAATACCGAAGGGCATGTCCTTTTGCGGATTGCGCGCTTCCTGCGCCGCAGTAGAGACAGCGTCGAATCCGATATAGGCGAAAAATACCACGCCCGCGCCGCGCATGATGCCCGACCATCCGAACTGCCCGAAGTGACCGGTGTTTTTGGGAATGAACGGATGCCAGTTGGCCTGCATGTGCTGCCAATGGCCGAAGGCGTAGATCGCCGCGAGGCCGACAAAGAACAGCACGATCGAGACCTTGATAATCACCGCCGTACTAGTAAAGTTGGCCGACTCGCGCACCCCGATGACCAGGATCGCGGTGATCGCCACGAGGGCCAGCATGGCGAAAATGTCGATCTGCGGTGTGAAAGTCTGTCCGAAGAGCTCGATCGTCGCCTTCGGCGTGGGGTTGAACGGGAGCCTGGCGCCGAAGA
>JASHTH010000201.1 GCA_030040655.1 Acidobacteriaceae bacterium
CGGTCGTTCCGCCCAGCGAGAGTCCGATGCCCCACACCAGGCTGCCGACGAGCCACTGTCCGACGCCGCTGGCTGGACCATTCTTGGCGACACCGTGCGAGTAGATGGCGCCGGCGACAAGAACGAGCACGCCGGTGCCGAGAACTTCACTGAAAACATTGGCCCAGGGACAATTCACCGCAGGGCCGGTGCAGAAAACGCCGAGCTTCGCGGCGGGGTCGGGCGTCAGGCTCCAATGCGGAGCGTAGTGCACGGCCATGAGCGCGGCGCCGCAGAGGGCGCCGAGAAGCTGCGCGAAGCAGAGGCCCGGCAACTGCGACCATGCGCCGGTGGAAATGGCGACCGAGAGGGTGATCGCAGGATTGAGATAACCGGGGCTGCCGAAGGCCTGCGCAACGAGCACCCCGCACAAGACGGCAAGCGCCCAGCCGGTGGTGATGACGATCCAGCCGGAACCGGCGGCGTAGGACTTGCGCAGCGCCACGCCGGCGCAGACGCCGTCACCCAAAAGCACGAGGACCAGCGTGCCGAGAAACTCACCCAGCCAGGGAGGTTGCATCGAGCTTCCTTGCGTTTCTCGCGCGCAGCCGCCGCGTGCAGCAAACGCGCGCGGAGAGGATTGATGGGACGCAAGCATTCTCGCCGGTGAGGGATGACTTCGCCAAGGAGGATTTGGAAGTCGGACGATTGAAGGGGCATCCGCCAGCATCCAATGATTGCGGAACTTCGCCGAAGCACTCTTCAAGTACACCTCTGAGGGTTCATGCCGCCATTCAAGCTGGGCAAGCGCTCACCGGATCTCCAGAGCCAGCGAATAGATATCGCTCGCGCCGAGGTTGCGCAGGATCAGCGGCGAATCATCGGGAGCAAGACCGCTCCAGTTCCCGGCGAGAAAAGCGTAATTGTTCAGGTCGAACAATGTCACCACGCGTCCATCGGCGATGCCGATCCGACGAAGCAGCCGCTCACTTCCCTCGGTGTCGTAATAAATGAACTTGCTGTCGGCCGACCAGTTTGGATTGTTGATTTTGTCCGCGGCCGTCTGCCGCCATTTCTTTCTCCCGACGTCGTAGAGCATGAGTTTTTGGCCAACGATGGTCAGAGCGGCAACAAACCGGCCATTTGGCGACCAGCGCGCTGTCCAAAGTCCTCGTGAGCCGGGTAGTTCGGTCAACCGGCGGGTGCTCAGTTCAAAGATGTGAATCGCTTCCGTTCCGGAGGGCCTCTCAAAGACCGCAGGCACATCGCCGAATGCAATCTCCTTGCCGTCCGGCGACCAGGTTGGAATCCCCTGCTCGTCGTTTCCCGGCATAAGCTCCTTCGGATCGCCCCCAACGGATGGGATCAGATAAATCCGGAAAGGCTTGCCGGTAGTCTTGGCTCGGAGCGCTAACTGGCTCCCATCCGGAGACCAGGAGAATCCGTCTACCTCATGGGGTGGAAACGTGATTTGAGTCTTATTGTTGCTGTCGACCGCATCGGCTATCCAGACCGTCCCTTCCGGGTACGCCTCATACGCAAGCTTTTTGCCGGATCTAGCAAAGCTGACCCAGGTTGCGGAAATTCCTTTCAAGAATGGGACGAACTCGTGAAGCCGCGAATCAAGGCGCACTAGCTCGCCGTGGGACTGCTTACCGATCGCGAAGATCCCTTTACCGTCAGGAGCGACGACCGGACGGAAAAAGTCCAGGGGTGCATGGGTAATTTGAACCGGAGATCCCGACGCTGGCCAAAAGAACCCCTGAGATTCTGGAAGCGCCCATAGCTCGTGGTGGCCGTCCCGGCTGGATTGAAAGATATAGAACTTTCCGTCCGGAGTCCAAGTGCCGCAGCATTCACTCGGGTGAACGTTCCAGCCTTTCAGCAGCGGGTGAAGATTAGAACCGTCCGTCGCAACCTCCCAAATGAGTTGCGTTTGCTCGTTGTTGTTGTAACTGCTCTGAGTAAAACGAAGCGTCCCTCCGTCCGGAGACCAGTCGATGTCTGTCGCTTCACCGGGAACGCTGGCAACTTTTCGGGACTCCGACCCGTCGGCGTTTGCGACAAACACAGCATCCTCTAATGTAAATGCAATTTGCCGCTGGTCAGGAGACCAACGGGCAAAGTCTGCCTTCAGATCCCCGACCCGCCTGCGCGACCCGGCCAGAGGCACAATCCAAAGCTCGCTGTCTTTCCGGTCTGGAAGCGACAGTCCCACGAGAAACTCCGACCCTTGGCGAGAGAGGTCGAAAAACGTCCCATCCCCCACAGCAAGAGAGATCACATCGGTTTCGCCGGCATGTACCGAGACTCCGATGAGCGGGGGGCCGTCCGGACCGGTCTTTCGGAAGTAAACGCGAGTGCCGTCTGTCAGGAGTGCGGCGACATTCTTGTCGTGGCCATCCATCGTAAGTTGGGAATACCCGACGATACGAAGCTGCGGAGCAGGCCTGAAATGAGCCGCGACTATCGCTCCCGCACAAACAAGCGCGAGCGCCGATCCGAGTACCAGCAGGGCACGTCGCCGCCTCTTCGAACCCTCTACCGGCAGGGCGATGGTCGGAGCTGCCACCTGGTTGATTTGTTGACCCTCTGTGGCGTAGTTCCCGTGATTGCTGTCTCCGAACCATCCGTCGGTTTCAACCTGGATCCTCTTATGGACCGGAGCCGAGAATTGGTACCCACGCCTCGTGAGGTTTCGGATATATACCCCGCCGTCCGGGCGCCTTCCGAGCGCCACGCGTAGATCGTGCAGCAGCGTCGTCAGAGTTCCGTCGAGGACATCTTGATCCCAAACCCGAAGCTTCAGGTCGTCCTTCGAAAAGACTGATTCTGGATTTTCGAGAAACACGAGCAACAATTTCCCAGCCATCGGCCGAAGAGGGATCTCTTCCTCGTCCTTACTGAGGATCCCGGTTTTGGCGTCGAAGCGGAATGAATCGAACTCGTACCCGGCCATTCGCCACCTTGAATTTTGGGCTCAAAGAGATTTCTAACAGAAATCTACCTGAAAAATGACTGGACCATCCACTCGTTCACGGGCAAATTCCCCTTAACTCAGCGCCGAAAGGCAGGCAAGACGGGCGGCTTGTTCGTCGAGCCTTCGCCCGTAAGGCGTATCTGAATTCCCTGACCAGCACATTGGAGGAAGAAATGAGAAAGTATCTGCTCGCGTTGATCACTATCGGGTGGGCTATGACCATGCCGGTAAAATGCGCCATCGCACAGAGCGATGATGCCGTCCAAACCCGGTCCTCGCTCAGCGTCCTGCATTTTGACGGGGTCGACAATGTGGTCGCAACCCCATACACGTCTTCGATCGACGTCAGCAAAATCGCGCACTTTACAGCCCAGACGTGGGTGCGTCTCTCCGCAAATCCGCCTGTCTACGAAACCTACCTCTTCCTGATCGGGAAGACATACTCTGTAACGACGGGAGTTGCATCCACCGTGAGCTTTAACTTAATGGTGAGACAGCATCCCTCCCTCAACGACGGCGAGCCTTTCTTCACGTTGTTAATCTGCAACGACTGGAGCGGCTATCGGGAACAATGCAGCGGTGAAGGTAGCGGGTCGAACGATAACTTCGAGGACGCGCCCTATGCGACGGTTCCTGCCGACCTGAAATGGCACCTCGTCACCGGCACCTACAACGCCCTCACAGGAAGCGCGAAGTTGTACGTGGACGGCGCACTGGCGCGAACCTGGGAGTTGCCGGCCGGACACATGTTGAATAATCCGAACTACGGCATCACAATCGGAGGCTTCAGCTCTCCTGGGAATTATTTTTACACCAAGCCATACGATCTCGACGGGGTCGGGATTTGGGATCGCGAGTTTACCGCCGCCGAAATCAAGAATCAGTATGAAGACGGACTCGCTGCTGGCAAGGCGGCCGGCCTGGAGGAATCTGTTAGAGAACCAGAAGATTAGCGGATGCGAATTAGCCAGGTGTCTGACCGCACGAATCTGCATCTCGACATCCCGGTTCTCCGGGTCTCAAACCCGAGACCTGGGGCACCCCCGGGGATGGAGCAAAAGCAACCGTCCAGAACCTCAGCTGAACAGGTCTTTCATCTTGCTGAGCAGGCTGCGCGAGGTGGGCTTGTTGTCGACGGCGAGGGCTTCGGCGAGCTGCCGGATCTGCTCGCGCTGCGTCTTGCTGAGCTTGCGCGGGGTCTGCACGACCACCTGCACGATGAGATCGCCGCGGCCATGCTCGTTGAGATAGGGAACGCCCCTGCCGCGGATGCGCAGCTCTTTGCCGCTCTGCGTGCCCTCGGGGATTTTGAGAATGACTTCGCCGTCGATGGCGGCGATGGGAATCTCGGCGCCGAGCGCGGCCTGCGGAAAGC
>JASHTH010000202.1 GCA_030040655.1 Acidobacteriaceae bacterium
GGCGGAATTGCAGGATTGGCGGCGGCCTACGAGCTCGAAAGGGCGCGCGCCGCCGGCGCCGCGGTTGAATACGCGCTCTATGAATCAAGTTCTCGGCTGGGCGGCGTGGTGGCCAGTGAGATCGTCGATGGGGCCGTGCTTGAGCGCGGACCGGATTCCTTTTTGAGCGAAAAACCGGCGACAGCCGAGCTATGCCGTGAGCTGGGCCTGGGCGGCGAGTTGCTCGGCTCGAACGATGCGGACCGCAAAACCTACATTCTGGTCCGTAACCGCTTGATTCCCTTGCCGGATGGCCTAATGTTCCTGGTTCCTACCAAACTGGTTCCCACGGCTCTCACGCCGCTCTTCAGCCCCATGACCAAGGCGCGCATGGCGCTGGAACTGCTTCACCCGCCGCGACGGAACAATCACGAAGACGAATCGGTGGCGTCGCTGGTGGAGCGGCATTTTGGCGCCGAAGCGGTCGACAGGCTGGCCGATCCGCTGCTTTCGGGAATCTATGGCGGCGACGCGGCGCAGCTGAGCGCGCGCACGGTGCTGCCGCGGCTAGTGGAGATGGAAGCCGAATTTGGATCGCTTACGCGCGGCATGCTGGCGGCCCACCGCAAAATGCGCGCCGGCGCCGCGGCCGCGCGCGGCAACGGCGGGCCAGCGAATCCGCGGATCGCGCCCCGCGCCATCTTCACCACGCTGCGCGGCGGGCTGCAAAAGATGGTCGACGCGCTGGCTGCCCGAATCGATCCCGCGGCGGTACGCCTCTCCGCGCCGGTGAGCGCCTTGTCGAGGAACAATGGAGATTGGAGCGTCGAGGCCGGCGGGGAGATCAGGCCTTACGACGCAGTGATCGCGGCGACGCCGTCGTGGGCTGCCGCCGTGCTGCTGAGCGGAGTCGATTCGGAGCTTGCCGAAGAGCTGGGCGCCATTCCCTACTCGTCTTCGATCACCGTCAATCTGATTTACGACGAGACCGCCTTGGGCATGCTGCCCGAAGGCTTCGGCTTCCTCGTCCCGGCCAGCGAGGGCCGCGCCATGCTGGCCTGCACGTTTGTGCATCACAAGTTTCTCGGCCGCACGCCGCCCGGCAAGGCAGTATTACGTGCTTTTCTGGGCGGGATGAAGAACGAGGCCCTTCTGGCCGAAACCGACGCCGCCTTGATCGCGGCCGTCCGCCGGGAGCTGGGCGAGATTCTTTCAAAAACCGCGCTTGGGCGTGGCATCGAGCCCGAATTCGCGCAGGTATCGCGCTGGCGTCGGGCCATGGCGCAGTATGCCGTTGGGCACCAGCAGCGCAAACAGCGGATTGCCGAACGCGTAGCCAAGCTCGAAGGCTTGCGTCTGGCGGGCAATGCCTACGACGGCATCGGCATCTCCGATTGCATTCGCTTGGGCCGCCAGGCGGCGAGGGAACTCATTACGGCGAGCGACGCTGCGTGATGAGGAGCGCCCGGCTCGGTCCGCTTCGGCCGAATCATGCGACATGACTCGAGATCGATCTCAGAAGAAGCGCCTCTCAGAGACCCAATGTCACTGCGCAATGATCATCTGCGACGTGCTGGTCATGGTAAGCGTGGATTGGGAAAGGAAGGGTATATCGAATGGAAAGGGATAACTTACGACCACCTTGACCTGATTTCCCGGCGCATTGCATTGATCGGCGCACGCAGTCCACGTCGTGGGCGTGGTGGAACTGGCGCTCAACCACGTTGTCGTTACGGTCAGGTTAGCCGAGTCGATCCCGGGATAGTTCAAACCCTGAACGTAACTCTGGATCTCGGCTGCCGTTGCATTGCAGTTGCTCAAATTCGGCGTGTTGGTGCACGAGTCCGCTCCCCGGACCATCGCATACCGGCTCGCCGTTCGCGCGGCATTGGAGACGTAGTCGTAACTGAAAAGCGCGAGAGACACTTGCATCAGGGCCATCAATATGGTCACAACCGTGCCGCCGACGAAAGCCATCTCGATCAACGAGCCGCCATTTTGGCGACGGAAGGCAAGAGAAACTCGCGCGGCAGTAGCCCCGCAAACAAGCATAGAAAACGGCCGCCTTTGTGTAGGCGGCTGGTCGAGACGCCGGCCGGAGTCTAACATTGCAGGCATTTCTCGATCGCCTGGCCGTGAAGGGTAAACGCGCCGCCGAGCCCCGGAATGTGGATCAAGGGCGTGAAGGTGGCTTGTGTGTTTACGGTAAGAATGGTCTCGACCGTGGCGCTGGAGCACGTCGGCGGAGTGCCCGTAGTGCTTGAGCCGTCGGAGCAGATGTAGGAGGTGGAAACCGTCGTCGTCCCCAGGCTGATGTCCGGAGCCTCGTTGGTCGCGGCGGTTTGCATTCCGGTTGTATCCGCGGCTGTCGTGCTGTTCTGCGCGCCGTACTGCGCGGCAGCCTTGGCCGCATTGGAAACCTCGATGCCGGTGTAGGCGGCGCGAGCGAATTCGACCGCACCGAGGAGAAGCACGGCCAATACCGGCAGGGTGAGCCCCAACTCCACAAGCGCCTGTGCGCGTTCCTCCACGATTCTCGTGCGCCGGCGTTGCGCCGCTTGTCGCGTCCCTCTGCGAGTTATCAGGGTTGTCTGCATCACTCCACCATAATGGTTTGCGAAAGCGGCGAGGAACTGTTGATCAAGCTGTAGTTCTGGAACGCGGTGCTGCCCGTGAAGTCGAGTGAATTCACCACTACGTTCTCGTACGAATTCGAGGACCCGGAGCCGGTCATCTTCAATTGCGCATCGGGGACATAAATAATGCCTTGCAGGGTCATGTTGCTCGAACCGGTCACCGTCATGGCATTGGAGTCGGATCGCGACTGGAAGAACAGGATGCCGTCGTCGCTGCCCGAGGTCGGAGCTTCCAGGGTAACCGTACCGCTTCCGGTAACGCTTGTCGTCCCTAAGGTATAAAAGCTGACGCTGGTTCCGCTCATCGGTCCCGAGCCGGTGAGCGAGAGATTGCCGGTAACGACGTATTGCCCGGCGCCCAGATTCAGCGTGCCGCTCCCGGTATCGCTGAAGTTGCCGTTGATCACATAATTGCCGGCGCCGAGAGTCAACGTCCCGCTGCCGGTAAGAGAGATTCCGTCATAACATCCCGGACCCAGGGAATACGTTCCGCTCCCCGTGAAGCTTTGCGCAGCTCCACAGCCGCTTGTGGAGTAACTCGGAGGTTGCAGATACGAGAGCGGGTCGCTTTGCGAAGCGGCTCCGGTTGTCGGAGTCGGCGAGATCGTTCCGGAGCCGACATTCTTATAACCGCCGACAATGTTGATTCCTTTTGCCGATATGCTTCCGCTGCCCGTCTGGTCGAGCGCGTTGCTGCTGCTCGAATCGTCGTAGATATAGCAACCGGGAATGGAGATGCTGGCCGACCCGGTGTTCTGGATGTCCTCGCCGGATGTGCCCAGAGTCCAGACGCACCCCGAGCCGATCCCGCTGCCCGCGACGCCGCGCGCCGAAACCGAGATCGAATCGAGCCCGAGAATGCGCATGAACGTGGTGGGGTTGGGCTGGGTAACGATGGCTTCGACAAACCCGGCGGCGCCCGCGTTTGGCCCGTTCGCCGGAGGCACGTTGACCGTGACCACGGCGCCACCCGACCCATTGGTAATCCCATTGGCCGAGGCCGCGGCCTGCGCGGCCGATTTTGCACTCGTTGCCGACTGGTTAAAGTGGTAGTCCAAGGCCCCGGCGGTGGCGGCGGCGTCGGCGGCAATCTGAGCATTCCACCGGGCTCGGAAGAGGATTCCCACATCCACCGCCATTGCCATAAAACCCATCAGGGCGGTAATGCAGAAGGCCACCAGGATGAGGGTTTGGCCTGCTTCGTTGCGCCAAATTCTCATGTCAACACTCCGGCCGCAAGGAGCCGATGATTTACCTGAAGAACTCCCCGGGGCCCCAACGCGCTTTGAAATCACTTCCAGGAGTAAAAGTGCGGAAACTACGAGAATCTATAAAAAAGAGCGCGTCGATCGCGATTGTCGGGTCCGTGGAGGAACGCGGATTCCGCCGGTCGACACGTTCTCGTCACTCAAATCGGTAACGGTAGATTAGCACTTTAGAGGTACTGGAAGTAAAGGAGAATATAACGAAGGTGTTATTACCCATTTGGCTCGGCCTCGCAGAAGTTCAGGCAGTTCTTCTTCCGGAGCCTGGTCCCAGCGTGATTGCCGCGTCACGGATCACCGCGCCGAAGCGCAAGTCGGCGCGGATCTTCAAGGAAGCGAGCCGTCGCAACGCCGAAAGTAAACCCTCCAATATGAGCAAGATAAGCAACTCCGCCGGTCTGCACGTTGGCCACCAGGCCGAAGTTGAGCAGCTGCGTGAGGAACCAGAAACCGATCAGCAGGACGGCCGGAATGTACGTGATGCGGAAATAGATGAAGATGAAGAGCAGCGTGCGAATGCGGTCGCGCGGATAGGTAACGATGAATGCACCCATGACCGCCGCGATGGCGCCGCTGGCGCCCAGGCTGGGGATTCGCGAGAATGGACTCGAGAGTACCTGCGCCAGCATCGCGACCAATCCCCCGGCGAGATAGAAGAAAAGGTAGCGGAACGAACCCATCGCGTCTTCGATCTCGGGTCCGAAAGCCCATAGAAACACCATGTTGCCGATGATATGCATCCAGCTCGCATGCATGAACATGGAGGTCAATAGAGTGACCCACGCACGGCCATGGACGATGTGGATCGGGATCGCCGACCAGTTGTAAACGAAGCGATCACCGCCGCCCAGCTCGAGAAAAAAGACGTATGCGTTCGTGATGATAAGCAAAATGGTAACGAGGGGAGCGTGGCGTGTTCGACGAGAAGCGTCACCCAGCGGGATCAGGCCGCCCATATCGGCATATCTCCGTTGAGGGTCGAAAAGAAGACCCGCGCTACTTTCGACCGGTGTCTTGGTCGCAGCGCGCGATATGCGAGATGGCTCATAGAATCGGGAAATCGCCTCACACGCCGCCCTTGCCGAGCAGGATGCCTATGCCGTAGGTCACCGCGCCCTCGACCGCGCCGACGACTGTCATTTCCAACCCCGAAGCCCACCAGGAGCGGACGGTGATCAAGCTTTTCGCCGCGCCGACGGCGAAGTGGGCAGCCAGCGAGATGGCGGCCGCGGCGATGACCGCGCTGATGCCGTGCATGAAAAAAAACGGAATGATAGGGATGGCCGCGCCCACCGCGGTCGATAGCGCTCCGGAACTGGCCGACACCAGCGGATTGCTGAGCGCCTCGCCGGAAGTCCCCAGCCGTTCGAAGCTCAGCGCGCGCAGCATCTGCTCGGGGTCGCGCGAGATGTGGTCAACCACATGGTCGGCGTCGTGCGCCGGAAGGCCCTTGACCTGGTAGTACAGCGAAAGCAATTCCCGCGCTTCCGGTCCGTTCATCTGGATGGCCTCGCGCTCGCGGGCAATTTCGGCCTCGTAAATTTCGCGCTCGCTCTTGGCGGCCAGGTAAGCACCGGAACCCATGGAAAGCGCGCTGGCGATCATGCCTGAAAGGCCGGCGAGCAAGACGTATTTACTGTCGCCGGCGGTTGCGCCGCTCACGCCGGAAACGATGCCGAAGATGGCGCCCAGCCCGTCGTTGACGCCGTAGATGGCGTCGCCGATCCACCCTCCCGCTTGCTTGCGGCCCTGGTTGCGCTTGGCCAGCAGATCGTCGAGCACTTCCTTGGGATCGACGCCCGGCGTACCCTCCGGCGGCACATAGTGACCGCGCAGCAGCGAGCCCAGCTCGCGGTGATGCTCCTTTTCGTCTTCGATGACATGTTCCAGGATGGCGACAGACCCCTCGTCGCCCAGTTCTTTCAACTGGGCGCCGTAAGTGGCGATGTGGCGGCTCTCTTCGATCTCCAGGCGGCGCAGGGCCATCATGGGCCCGCCGGCGCGGCTGGCCAGCGAACCTGCCTCGCCGGCTGGATCGCCGGTGTAAACAGGCTCGGGCCCGTCCAACTCGTGAATGCGGCCCGCCCAGAGTGCGGCATGTTCCAGCTCATCGGCCGCCAGATGCCGGAGAACATGGGCGCGAATCACGTCGGTCTCGCGGTCGGCCAGGGCCAAGTAGGTGCGGTAGCCCTCCATCTCGGCTTGCCAGTTGCCTTCCAGGGCGGCAAGAACCTTTTTCACCTTGGCGCTATTGAGCACGGCTTCGGCCACTGAGACGATCTCCTCGCTTTGAAGTGAGGATAGCCCATGCACGGGCTTTCGCAAAGCCGCTCGCATCCGCCTCCATGGCCCGCTCGCGCACACGGAAAATGATTCACACTCGAGCCAAAACGAAGGCAGCCGGTTGCCGGCCATATGGTCCGCCCGGTTCGCACTTCCCCACGCCGGGGTCTCCCGTATAGTGTTGTGTGCAACCCAAAACCCGGCGCGGCCGGAGCGCAACCTGTCCCGGTCCGAAGCCGGAGAGCATCCTATGAAGGACGCGCAAGAACACCTAACCGGGTAAACAAACCGAGGAAGCGGAGAGACCAACCAACATGGCAACTCAAGCGAAGCAGCCGTCGGCAGCGCTCACATCGCCGGGGTATTTTCTCCCATTCATCACCGTCACGGCGCTGTTTTTCATCTTCGGGTTCATCACCAACCTGAATATGGCGCTGGTGCCGCACCTGCGATCGATCTTCGATCTTCCGTACGCGTGGGCGATGCTGGCTGAGTCGGCCTTTTTTCTGGCTTACTTCGTTTTCTCCTCCCCGACTTCCAAACTGATCGAAACGATCGGTTACAAGCGCACCATGGTGGTGTCGCTTTTCATCCAGGTGGCCGGGTGCCTGCTGTTTGTTCCGGCTGCCAGGATGGTGAGCTTTCCTCTCTTCCTCACCGCGGTCTTCGTGGTGGGCGCGGGCGTAACAGCACTGCAGACAGCGGTGAATCCTTATGTATCGATTCTCGGCCCCGAACATAGCGCACCGGTGCGGCTGACCCTGGCGCAGGCGTTGAACTCGCTGGGCGGGACGATTGCTCCGATTGTTGCCGGAGCATTTATCCTCACCGATCCGGGGAAGCTTGCAACCAAGGCCGCTGTTGCCGATACGGTTCGCGGACCGTATATCGCTATCGCCGGCAGCCTGCTCATCCTGGGGCTCGCAGTTGCCTTTGCGCATCTGCCGCCGATCACTGAAACGCAATCGTTCCGCCCCGCAAAAGAGGGCGACCCGGTTTTGACCCGCAGCATCTGGAGCTACAAGCACACGGTCCTGGGCGCCATTGGCATTTTCCTGTATGTGGGCGTGGAAGTCGGCCTGGCTTCGATCGCCGTGAACTACTTCAAGACCCAGGGCATGAGCAGCTCGCAGACCGCGTCATTCCTGGTCTCGCTCTATTGGGGCGGCGCGCTGGTGGGCCGTCTGCTCGGCTCCTGGATTCTGACCAAGATTCCGTCAGGCAGGCTCCTGGGCGTCTTCGGCATAACAGCGGCAATTCTGATCTGCCTCTCGATGGTTACGAGCGGAAGCGTCGCCATCTGGACGCTTGTGCTCTGCGGATTCTTCAACTCGATCATGTTCCCCAACATCTTCACGCTGGGCATCGCCGGGCTGGGACCGCTAACGAGCAAGGGCTCGGGGCTCATCATGACGGCGGTCGTGGGCGGCGCGGTGATCCCGTATATGATCGGCGCGCTGGCCGACCGCGCTGGAATTCAGCACTCGTTCGTCATTCCGGCAATCTGCTACCTCTATATTGCGTATTACGGACTATCGGGATCGAAGCCGACGAGAACCGCGACGGCGTAAGCGGCGCTGAATCGACGGTCTATACAAGCCATAGCGCCGATTCGCCAGAGGCCCCACCGGGTCAAGTGGTCGCCGGGCTCCCCTCTCGCCGAAGCTGCCGTAGCACAATCGCAATCCCCAGGGCGCCAAGCACGCTGAGAAACGCGAAAAGGAATGCGCTGGCATAGCCCCACTCGCCGATGATGGCGCCGGCTACCGGGCCGACAAGAAAGAACGAGACATCCGAGAAGACGGTATAGATGCCGAGCGCGGT
>JASHTH010000203.1 GCA_030040655.1 Acidobacteriaceae bacterium
CGTCAACGTCGAGCACACGCTGGATCCGGCGGACATTCCGAAATCCGGCACGAACCTGACCTATGTGCCGCCGGCATTCGCTACCAGCACGCAACTGGTGGTGCCCAACATCTCCACGGGCAGCCAGTACTGGCAGTCGAAGATTGCTCCGCTGGGCCCGCAGTACCAGCCCAACAAGCCATTCCCCAACAACACCATTCCGGCATCGCTATTCGATAGCGACGGCCTGCTTTATCTCACATCGGGCATTCTGCCGCCGGTTACCAACCCGGCCACAGACCAGAACACGACGTCGGCGTCGGATCCGATCGACGTTCTGGATACGGTACTGCGCATCGACCACAAGTTCAGCGACAAGTGGGCGATCCTGGGCCACTACATGGACGACCAGGTGACGCAGGGCTACGCCGAGCCGGAACTGGGCTGGCTGTGGGCCAGCTACAACACCCTGACCAGCACTCTGTCGAACCCGTCGCAGTCGGCGGCCATCAAGCTGTCGGGCACCATCAATCCGAACCTGCTGCTCGAGGCCAGCATCAACTACGACGGCAACGTGCTCAACATCATTCCCAGCGCCAACACGTTCTATCCCTCGGGCTGGAACGTGACGCCTGTGGCGGCGCCGTTTACCATCACGCGCCAGGTCTACCCCGGCATGGGCTACTTTGGACCGTATGGCGTGGCGGAAGACACCGGCTCTGCTCCCTGGCATAACGCGGCGCGCGACTACCAGCCGCGCGTAGACCTCTCGTACACCAAGGGCAAACATGCCATGAAGTACGGGTACAGCTACATGCGTTACGACAAGAACCAGCAAATCTTCGGCGACTCCCAGGGCTTCTACAACCCTCAGTCGTCGACGAACGACAGCGTCATCGACCTGCTGCTGGGCCTGACGGGCAGCTACTCGCAGGACAACTGGGCGCCGATTCGGCACTGGGTGAACCAGACGAACTCGGGCTACATCATGGACAACTGGCACCTCACCCCACGTCTCAGCCTGCAGCTCGGCTTCCGTTATGACGCCTTGCCGCACGCCTGGGAGCGGGACAATGCCCAGTCGAACTTCGATCCGTCGTACTATAACTCGGGTGAACTGCCGAACTGGACCGCGGCCGGCACCATCGCCTCGACCAGCCCCAGCGTGGGGGTGTATAACTCCAAGTGGGCGGCGCCTCTGCCATTCTATCTGAATGGTATCCGCGTGGCTGGCTCGTACGGCACCCCGCGCGGCGAGGTCACCAACAAGTACACCACCTATCAGCCTCGGTTTGGATTCTCCGAGGATCTGTTCGGAAACGGCAAGACGGTTCTGCGCGGCGGCTTCGGAACGTTCTTCGAGCGCACGCAGGGCAACGACGTGTATAACGCAGCACCCAACGCGCCTTTCGTCTATGGTCTGAGCACCGGGAACTCCTATTTGAGCGCTCCCGGCGTGAACTGGAGCACGGGCTTGAACGCTGCGGCCCTGGGGTTCCCGATCACCGTGACCGGTCCTGAAGGCCTGTCCGTGGACAACTACAACCCTCCGGCTGTGGCTCAGTTCAGCTTCGGCGTACAGGACGAACTCGCACCCTCCGTGGTGTGGGTGATGCAATACGTGGGCAACGTGGCCTGGCACCAGTGGGAGGACAGCTACATCAACAACATGCCGCTGAGCGCTATCGGCCAGACCGTTACCATACCCAATCAATGGAAAGGTGGTACGGGCACCGTTACCGCTCAATTGACATGCCTCGAGGGCGACAGCGGCGATCACCTCACGGGCGCCGGTGGTAACAACGTCGATGCCGACTCCGCCTGCAAGAACGGCTTCGGCGCACTGACTTCGAGCGGCGCGGCAATCTGGCCGGCCGGGCTGAACCAGTTCCGCGAGTTCCAAGGGTACGGCTCAATCACCGACCAGATCATGAACAGCAACGGCACCTATAACGGATTCGAAACAGGTGTGCGCCTGCAGAACCGCTGGGGCTTGAGCGGCGAACTGGATTACACCTACTCGCACGAAATCGACATCCAGTCCTACGACAACTCCTGCTGCGTCTCGAACCCCTGGAACCTCAAGTACGACAAGGGCTCGGGATACCTGGATCGCCGCAACATCGTCAACGCCAACTACATCTACAAGCTGCCGTTCTTTGCCAAGAGCAACAACCTGGCCCACTCGATTGCGGGCGGCTGGGAAGTTGCCGGCACGTTCGTGGACGAGAGCGGCTTAGTGGGCGGCACGGGCACTCAGATCACCGGCGCCGGCGGTCCTGCCAACAACAGCAATAACAGCTACGACCCGGTCGGCCTGGGCGGCGGCTATACCGTTCGTCCCAACGTCGTCGGAAAGATGACCTATCCGAAGAAGATGGGCGAGTGGTTCACCACGGGCCAGTTCGAAAGCGTGAGACCGCAGTGGCTCGGTGGCCCCAATCTGGGCTTCGGCGACGCCGGCAAGGATGCGGTGGTGGGCCCGGGGCGTGTGAACTTCACGACGTCGCTGTACAAGTCGTTCGCGGTTACCGAGCGGATGCACTTCGAGCTTCGTTTCGAGTCGTTCAACACCTTCAACCACACCGAACCGTACGGCATTTCGACGACCTACAACCCGCAGAACGGGTTCCCGTTCAATGCCACGGTTGGATCGGGCCAGTTCGGCACGGTCACCAGCACGTGGGATCCACGCAACCTCGAGTTGGGCGGCAAGTTCGTCTTCTAGTTCACTCCGCAACCTGGGCGCGGCAGGCACTCCCTGCCGCGCCCTTTTTCTTTGGCGGCAAGGTTTGCGCGGCGCTGCCGCAGCGAGAGAGAATCGATCCATAAGAGAGCTTGGTGAAACGGATCATCCAACGAGGAATCGCCTTTCTGCTGGCCGCGACGGCATGGACCGCACTGGGCCAGGCCGGCGCAACCCAAGGCGCAAATCAGGTTCAACTGCGGCAAACCGCTCTCGCGCTGGAACAGCAGGGGAAGAACGCCGAAGCCGAGGCAGCATGGCGCGCTTACCTGAAGCTTCGCCCCTCGAGCCCGGAGCCGTATGCCCATCTTGGACTGCTGGAAGCTCGTCAGCAGCATTACAAGGAAGCAATACCGCTCTACCGCAAGGCGCTGGCGCTCGACCCCAATGTGCCGGTTGTTCGGCGGGACCTGGGACTGGCCTACTTCAAGGACGGCGACCTGCGCGGCGCCATTCTGGAGTTTGGCATCCTGCTCAAGAGCCAGCCCGGCGATTTCCAGCTCAACACGCTGACCGGCATGGCCTACTACGGCCTGGCCAAGTACAAGGAGGCGGTACCGTACTTGAAGGATGCGACGGCCGAAGACAAGCAGAACCTGCCGCTGCGGCTGGCGCTGGCGCAAAGTTGTCTCTGGTCGAAGCAATATCCATGTGTGATGGACACCTATCACGAGATCCTCGCCCTCAATTCCGAATCCGCCGAGGCCGACATGCTGGCCGGCGAAGCGCTTGACGAGATGAAAGACAACGCCGGATCGACGGCGATGTTCCGCGCAGCGGTCAAGGCCAATCCCAAGGAACCGAACGTGCATTTCGGGCTGGGATACCTGTTGTGGACGCAAAAGCGGTATCCCGAAGCGGCCAGTGAGTTTCAGGCGGAGCTGGCCAACGATCCCAATCACGTCCAGGCGCTGGTGTACCTCGGCGACGCGGAGATCCAATTGAACCAGATGGCGGCGGCGAAGCCCTATCTTGAAAAGGCCTCGCATCTCGACCCGGCGCAGGAGCTCGCGCACCTCGATTTGGGCATCATCGACGCCGAAGCCAATGAGAATCCGGCAGCGCTGAAGGAGTTTACCGAAGCGGAGAAGCTGGCGCCGAGCGACGTGAATGTGCACTGGCGGCTCGGGCGTCTCTACCGCGCCATGGGCAAGGCGGAATTGGCCAAGGCAGAGTTGGCCAAGGCCAGCAACCTGAATCGGCAGGCAGACCAAGATCTTTTCGAGAAGATCTCCAAGGGCAACGCGCATCCGCCGGCAAATGCACCGGCTTCAGCCCCCTCGCCTACGCCGGCGCCGCAGCCATAGACGCGTCCGCCCCGGCCCGCTTGCGCCGGCACGCACCGTGGTCGTGAATTACAAGTTCGTCACCTGGTTTCGGTGCCGGCGCAGCCACCAGCAGGGATTCTGCCCGCCGTGCGGAAAGAGCGAGACGGAACACGGCAGATCGTCCGAGCCGAGATAGTCGTACTCGTATTTGTGGCCCTTGAGCGGAACGGTCTGATAGCTATTGACGGTCACCTTCGACGAGGGAGAGCCGCGCAGCCGGAAGACCGCCCAGTCGCAAAGATACGCGAGGACGAAGCCAGCCGCAGCCACCATGACCATCCATTTCAGCCAGCGAAGCATCCGCGCTCAGCCCTCCAGAGACTTGGCCGTTTCGAGCTTCAGCGCCACGCCGGTCAGCCTGCAGCGCCGAGCCTGCAGGAAAAGAGACGCCAGTCGATCTGCAGCAACGGCGTAGCTGAGCCCTTCGGCACGGATGTTGGAGATGCAGTTGCGCTCGGCGTCGGTGCGGCCCGGACGCGGCTGCCACGTGACGTAGGCTCCCAGCGAATCGGGAGAGCTGAGACCTGGGCGCTCGCCGATGAGCACGACGGCAATTTCGGCGCCGAGCGCGGCACCAATCACATCGCCGATGGCCACGCGGCCCTGCTCAACGACGCAAACCGGGGCGATCCGCCAGCCTTCGATTCGTGAGAGCAGCTCCCGGAGCAAGAGCGCCGCGTGACGCTCCACGGCGAGAGCCGAGAGGCCGTCGACCACGACAGGCGCAAGGTCGAAGCCACCAGGTCGAAGCCGCGTGAGACGCGTCCGGCCAGCCTCGTCGAGCGTGCGGCCCAGATCGGGGCGCTGCAAGTAGCATGGACGGTCCGTGGCCGCGGAATGCAATCGCAAAACCTCCCTACCCGTAATCTCTTCGATTTCGGAGGCAAGAGCGGCAGTCTGCATCCGAGCGTGGACGGCGTCGCGCGCTTGCGCGTGGCTGCGCTGAAACGCGAGCTGTTCGCGAGTGGGTTGGCTTACGCCCGTGCGGCCCAGCGCAACGCGCGCCGGAGTGAGCGCGCGGAGCTTCGCCGCCAGCGCCGGAAGCATCTCCGGATATGCAATCTCGCTCATGCCGTCAGCAGCCTTTCGGGGTTGGCGGCTTCCAGCGCCAAGCGGCCGAAGGAGTCGCCCTGCAGCCAGGCTTCGAACTCCGGCGCGGGCCCCAGGCCCAGCACGCGCCGAAGATAGAGCGCATCGTGAAAGCTGGTGCTTTGATAATTCAGCATTACGTCGTCGGCACCCGGAACGCCCATGATGTAATTGACGCCCGCCGCGCCCAGCAGCGTCAGCAGCACGTCCATGTCATCCTGGTCGGCTTCGGCGTGGTTGGTGTAACAAACGTCACAGCCCATGGGCAAACCAAGCAGCTTGCCGCAGAAATGGTCTTCGAGGCCCGCGCGAACGATCTGTTTGCCATCGTAAAGATACTCAGGGCCGATGAATCCGACCACCGTGTTGACGAGCATGGGTTCGAAGCGGCGCGCCACAGCGTAGGCGCGCGCCTCGAGCGTTTGCTGGTCCACGCCATGATGGGCATTGGCCGAAAGCGCCGAACCCTGTCCGGTCTCGAAGTACATTACGTTGCGGCCGACGATTCCACCGGCGCAGATCGCGCCGCGGCTAAGAGACTGTCCAGCCTCGTGGGCTTCTTCCAGCAGTGACAGGCTGACGCCGAAGCTGCGATTCGCGGCTTCGGTGCCGGCAATGGACTGAAAGATGAGGTCGATGGGAGCGCCCTGTTCGAGCGCGGCTATCTGCGTGGTCACATGCGCCAAAACACAGCTCTGCGCGGGAATCTGGAACCGTTCTCGCAAAGCATCCACCAGGCGCAACAGTTGCGTGGTCACGGCCACATCGTCGCCTGCAGGGTTGATGCCGATCACGGCGTCGCCGGAGCCGAGGAGCAGCCCGTCGAGGATCGACGCCGCTATGCCGGCTGGATCGTCTGTAGGGTGGTTGGGCTGCAGGCGCGCGCTCAACCGGCCGCGCAGGCCAACCGTGGTGCGAAAGCGCGTCACCACGCGGATCTTCGCTGCGGCGGCGATCAGGTCCTGCACGCGCATCAGCTTGCTCACCGCCGCGGCCATTTCCGGCGTGATGCCGGGCGCAAGCGCTGCCAGGCGCTCCTCGGTCGCCTCGTTGGAAAGCAGCCAGTCGCGCAGCTCACCCACAGTGAACGAGCGCACCGGGGCGAAAGCCTGCGCGTCGTGCGCGTCGGCGATCAGCCGTGTCACTTCGTCGATTTCGTAGGGAATCACCGGCGCGGCCAAAAAATTCGCGAGCGGCAGATCGGCCAACGCGAATTGCGCGGCAACGCGTTCTTCGGCCGATTCGGCAGCCACGCCGGCCAGCACGTCGCCGCTGCGCGCGGGCGTGGCTTTGGCGAGCAGCTCGCGCAGGTCGGCGAAGTTATAGCGATGGTTTCCGATGCTGGCTGAATAGCTCATGCGTTGTCCGCCGACGGTACCACCAGAATACGGCGTTTCGAGCGGAATCCGCGCACAAGAGAGCGCCGCCGCGACGAAAAGCGGACCCAAGACGCATTGGGCGTTTCCCGTCTCACGCTTCGCGGAGAGCCTGCGGCGCAATGTATAGTAAGCACGGATCATTTACAAGGAATTCCGGGCATGGAAAAGCGCAATTTGCGTTCGCAGTCATGGTTTGGCGGAAGGGACAAGGACGGCTTCATCCACCGCAGTTGGATGCGGGGGCTTCCACCGGATGCCTTCGATGGACGGCCGGTCATCGGCATCTGCAACACCTGGTCGGAGCTGACTCCGTGCAACGTGCATTTTCGCGAGCTGGCGCAGCAGGTGAAGAATGGCGTTCTGCAGGCGGGCGGGTTGCCGCTCGAGTTTCCGGTGATGTCCCTCGGCGAGACCAATTTGCGGCCCACGGCGGCGATGTTCCGCAATCTCGCCAGCATGGACGTCGAGGAATCGATTCGCGGCAACCCCATCGACGGCGTGGTGCTGATGTGCGGCTGCGACAAGACCACGCCTTCGCTGGTAATGGGCGCGGCGAGTTGCGATGTACCCGCAATCGTGATCTCGGGCGGGCCGATGCTCAACGGCCGCTACCGCGGCGAGTGCATCGGCTCGGGCACGGCGGTTTGGCGGTTCAGCGAAGCGGTGAAGGCCGGCACCATGACGAACCAGGAGTTCCTCGATGCGGAAACCTGCCTGCATCGCTCGCCCGGCCACTGCATGACCATGGGCACGGCGTCGACGATGGCCTGCATGGTGGAGGCGCTGGGTCTGTCGCTGCCCGGCAATGCCGCGATTCCCGCGCCCGATTCGCGCCGCGGCGTTCTGGCCCATCTGACGGGCCGGCGCATTGTCGAGATGGTGCGCGAGGATCTGCGCATCTCGAAGATCCTCACCCGAGAGGCCTTTCAGAACGCCATTCGCGCCTGCGCGGCCATCGGCGGATCGACCAATGCCGTCATTCACCTGATTGCCTTCGCCGGCCGCGTGGGCGTGCCGCTCACGCTCGACGATTGGGACAAATACGGGCGCAACGTGCGCACGATTGTCGACATCCAGCCCGCCGGACGCTTTCTCATGGAAGAGTTCTATTACGCCGGCGGGCTGCCGGCGGTGCTGTGGAAGCTCGCCCAGCAGAAGCAGCTCGACGAAGGCGCGCTTACGGCGAACGGCAAAACGATCGGCGAAAACGTGAAAGATGCGCCCAATTGGGATCGCGAGGTGATTCGCGACTACGATAAGCCGCTGGTCGAGCACGGCGGCATCGCCGTGCTGCGGGGCAACCTTTGCCCCGATGGCGCGGTGCTCAAGCCCTCGGCCGCATCGCCGCATTTGATGAAGCATCGCGGAAAGGCTGTCGTCTTCGAGTCGATCGAGCACTACTACGAGCGCATCGAGAATCCGGATCTCGATATCGACGAGAACAGTGTAATGGTTCTCAAGTATTGCGGGCCGCGCGGCTATCCCGGCATGGCCGAAGTGGGCAATATGGGGCTGCCGCCCAAGCTGCTGGCCAAAGGCATCACCGATATGGTGCGCATCAGCGATGCCCGCATGAGCGGAACGGCCTACGGCACGGTGGTGCTGCACATTTGCCCTGAAGCCGCGCTGGGAGGACCATTGGCGCTGGTTCGTGAAGGCGACTGGATCGAGCTCGACGTGGACGCGCGGAGACTGCATCTCGATGTCTCGGACGCAGAGCTCGCCAAACGTCGCGCCGAATGGAAGGCTCCGGAGCCGGCCTTCAAGAGCGGATATCAATTTCTCTTCACCGAGCACGTGACGCAGGCCGACAAGGGGATGGATTTCGATTTCCTGATGGGCTGTCGCGGACACGGAATTCCGCGAGAGTCCCATTGAGCTTGCATTCCAGTCGCAAAATCGGGAATTTGCGCCTCAGAGAATCGAACCAGGGATATGGACCATGAATGAGCCCGATGCGAAATTCGCCCGCTATCCGAGCCTCGAAGGCCGTGCCGTGCTCATTACCGGCGGCGCGACGGGAATTGGCGAATCGCTGGTGACGAGTTTCGCGCGGCAGGGCTCGCGCGTGGCCTTTCTCGACATCCAGGAGGAGCCGGCGCGGAAGCTGGTCGATGCCATATCTGCCGAAGGCCTCTCCGCGCCGCGTTTCCTTCACTGCGATCTGACGGACCTTGAAGCGCTGCAAAATGCCGTGAGTCAGGTCCTTGCCGAGTTCGGCGCCGTGGACGTGCTGGTGAACAACGCAGCCAACGACCAGCGCCATGCGACCGAGGAGGTAACACCGCAGTTGTGGGAGCATTGCATGTCGGTCAATCTGCGGCCGCATTTTTTCACCATGCAGGCCGTGATTCCGGCGATGAAGGCAGCGGGCCGAGGATCGATCATCAACTTTTCTTCGATTTCGTGGACCGTTCCCTCCACCGGGCTGCCGGTTTACACCACGGCCAAAGCCGCGATCGTAGGGTTGACGCGAACGATGGCACATGAGCTCGGACCGTCGAATATACGCGTCAATGCCATCCTTCCCGGCGCTATCTCAACCGACCGACAGGTTCGGCTGTGGTACACGCCGGAGTATGTGGCGAACATCATGAGCCGGCAGGCTCTGAAATGCACGATCTACCCCGACGATGTGGCGCGGCTGGTTTTGTTCTTGGCCGCCGACGACTCGAGGGCAATTACCAACCAGAGCTATGTGATCGACGCCGGCTGGACTTGAGCGTCCGCTTCACGCATTTTGAATGCCGAAGCTGAGGCGTGAGAATATTCCTTAACATGGGCCTGCGTGCGCGCCGGTTATGCTGGATGCATGCTGAAAACGACGGCTTCCCTTCTGCTGATTCTCGCCACTTCGGCTGCTTTTGAAGCCGGCATTGCCGCCGCGCAGAATGTCGATTCCACGTGGACATTTGCCGTCTCGGGCGACAGCCGCAACTGCGGCGACTTTGTGATGCCGGCGATTGCCGCCAAGGTGAATGCGGAGAAGGACGCGTTCTACTGGCATCTGGGCGACTTCCGGTGGATGTCGCAGCCGGACCAGGATCTCGAGGCGATGCAGCCGGGAGGCGCGAAACTGACGCGATCTGTGTATCTGCCGATGGCGTGGGACGACTTCCTCAGCCACCAGATGGCTTCGTTCGGATCGACGCCGGTCTTTTTGGGCCGGGGAAATCACGAGACCGTAGACCGCTCGCGGGAGGACTACATTGCCAAGTTCCGCAGTTATCTCACGCGGCCTGAAATCGTGGCGCAGCGAAAGGCGGACGGCGACGAGAATGCGCCCGTCGAGGCGTGGTACCACTGGACCGAGAACGGCGTGGACTTTATCACCATGGACAACGCCAGCCACGACGAGTTTAGCGAGGCTCAGTTAAAGTGGCTGCGCTCGGTGCTCGACCGCGATCTGAAGCCGAATTCGGGAGTTCACACGATCGTCGCTGGAATGCACGAAGCGCTGCCGCACTCGACGAGTTCAAACCATGCCATGGACGATTGGGACATGGGCCTGCAGACCGGCGAGCTTGTCTACACTTGGCTATACGACGCCGAGGCAGCAGGAAAGCATGTCTATTTCATCGCGAGCCATTCGCATTACTATTCACCCAATATCTTCAACACCCCTTACTGGAAGCAGTACTCGAACCATGTGCTGCCGGGCTGGATCATCGGCACGGCGGGCGCCCACCGATACCAACTGCCCAAGGACGCCGACAAAGCCTCGCGCACTGACATCTACGCCTACATGCAGGGAACCGTAAATGCCGACGGCACGATTGACTTTGCGCTCCGGCAAATTTCGGAAGACGATATGAAGCAGGCGAAATGGCCCAATGCGCCGCTGGATGCGATCCACGAGTGTTATGTGGGCAATTCAGACAGCGCAGAGAGGAAGTAGGCGCTCCGAGCGGCGCACCCATCCCGAATCGCTACTTCGAGCCCCCACTGTGGCTATGCCGCATGGCCTTGGAGTGGCTATTGGCTCCGACCACTTCCCGACCAGACAATAAGAGCTATTCGTAAGGCCCGAGACCGCCGGCACATCATTCGTTGTTCAAAAGCCGGCCTCCGGTAGCGGGTCTGGACCTGAGCGTGAAGCGATCCTCCCAGAGACTCGGCCAGACTCGCACCGGATGAAACGGGGTTCTCACGAAAACGGCCATGAGATCGAGGCCGATATCGCATTAGGATCGACAGAGAAGCAAAATGACGCGAGGAGACTCCATCTCCGGATCCGCGGTTCGCCTCGGCCTGGCGGCTGCGTTGACCGCAGGAGCCGGCGCTCTGCTCGGGGCCGATACCGCAGTTCACTCGGCTCCCCTCGATATTACGCACGACAAGCCATTCGTCATGGCGAAGGTCAACGGCAAAGGGCCGTTCCGATTTGTCATTGACACCGGGACCGGGGGCGAAGCCTTTGTGACCCAGGAACTGGCCGCGCAGCTGGGACTCCCGGTCACCGGCCAGGCGAGGTTGAGCGACCCCAGCGGCCAGGGTGGTCAGCGGGCGCCGATGGTGTCGATCCAATCGCTGCAAGTTGCAGGCGTGGAGTTCACCGGCGTAAAGGCCGTTGTGCACTCGCTGAGCGACGAGGACGGCGAATGCCAGGGGTTGCTGGGCTTTCTGCTTTTCCGCGATTACCTGCTCACGCTGGATTTTCCCAACCGGCGCTTGACGTTGGCCACGGGCGCGCTCGAGCCCGACGGCGGCCGCAGCGTGCTGCCCTTCCATATGCCCAACGGGACGCCGATTGTTGCCATGCGTATCGCGGGGATGGAGGTCGAAACGCAGGTGGATTCGGGCGGCTCGGGATTGAGCCTGCCCGATCAGCTCGCGGCGCGATTGAAGTTTGCCGCAGAGCCTTCGGAATTCAGTCACGGTGAATCGCTTTCGACGCGTTTCGAGATCAAGGCCGCCACGCTAGCGGGCGATGTGCGCCTGGGCAGTTACACGTTTTCGCGGCCGTTTGTCGAGATCAATCCCGCCTTTCTCCTGGCGAACTTCGGATCGAGTCCGATGCAAAATTTTGCCGTGACCTTCGACCAGAAGGATGGGTTGATTCGGTTTGAGGCGCGGCAGAAGTCGATCCGGCTTGCAGCCACGCCCACACCAATGCGCCTGGAAACCCAACCGCCGCCGAAGCCGCCGGATATCTCGTTGGTGCCGGTGGGGTAAAAGAC
>JASHTH010000026.1 GCA_030040655.1 Acidobacteriaceae bacterium
CCTGGGGCTGGTGGATCGGTTTTCACGCGGCGGTGGCGGCGTTATTGGTTATCGACGCGCAGTTGCCCGGCCACCGGCGCGACTCGCGCCACGCGCAGATTGTCTCCTGGCTCTGGACCCTGGTTCTCATCGCGTTCGCCGCGTGCTTCGCCGTCTGGATCGGCCTTCGTCAGGGCCATCAGCCGGCGCTCGAGTTCGTCGCCGGCTACGCCATCGAAATCTCTCTCAGCGTGGACAATCTCTTCATCTTTCTGGTTCTCTTCCAGGGCTTTCGCATCGGCCCCAAACGCCAGCACGACGCCTTGCTGTGGGGCATTGGTGGAGCCGTTGTTCTGCGCGCATTGTTCATCGCTGCCGGCGTCACCCTGCTGCGCCGCTTCGATTGGATCCCATGGTTCTTTGGCCTTATCCTGCTCTACGCGGCCTATCGCTTGTTTCGCGGCGGTTCGGCTAAGGCAGTCATTCCGGAGTGGATTCGCCGCATGCAGCCGGCCAAAGGGTCGCTGCTCCCGGTGATTCTCGCCGTCGAATTCACCGATGTCGTCTTCGCGCTCGATTCCATTCCCGCGGTGCTCGCTGTCACGCGCAATCCGTTCCTTGTCTACACCTCGAACATCGCCGCCATCCTTGGCCTGCGCTCGCTCTACTTTGCGCTGGCCTCGCTGCTGGACCGCTTCCGCTACCTGCATTACGGCCTTGCCGCGCTGCTGGCCTTCGTCGCGCTGAAAATGATGCTTTCTCCCTGGATCACTGTGCGCATCGAGACTTCGCTGGTCGTGATGGGCGCAATCCTCGCTGTTTGTGGTGTCGTGTCGTGGCTGGCGGGGCCCGAAAGGCAGGGACTAAGGGACTAAGGGGGGAGGTAACAAGGGACCGAGGGAACGAGGCACCAAGCGGGCCAGCGTATTCAAAGGGAGATTCCAGCGGATTGCGATTTGCCGCTCGTTTCCAGACCTTCGCCTTCAGCCTAACCCCTCAGCCCTTAGTCCCTTAGTCCCCTCAGTCCCTAGCTGCCAAACTGCCGGAACAGCCAGAACAGCGTCCCCGAGAGCAGCGCCGCTGCGGGCAGCGTGAAGACCCATGCCGCGGCGATATTGCGAATAGTGGCGATTTGTAGGCCGCTGCCGTTGGCGGCCATGGTGCCGGCCACTCCGGAGCTGAGAACGTGCGTGGTGCTCACAGGAAGCCCGAAGTTGTCGGCGGCGAAGATGGTGCACATTGCCACCAGCTCGGCGCAGGCGCCCTGCGCGTAGGTCAGGTGCTCCTTACCGATCTTCTCGCCCACTGTGACCACGATGCGCTTCCAGCCCACCATGGTGCCCAGTCCCAGCGCCAGCGCCACAGCCACCTTCACCCAGGCGGGAATGAACTTGGTGGCCTTATCGACTTCGCCTTTGTAGCTAGTAAGGATCTTGGTCTCCGCGGCCGTAAACGCCGGAGCGTGGCTCTTCTCCATCAGGCGGATGGCCTCGCTGGCCACGTACATGTCGTTGCGAACGTTGGTCTGCTGCGCGGGAGGCACGCTCTTGTAATCGCCATAGGCCTTCACATCGCCTTCGAGGTCGCGAATGAGCTCGCGCAGCGCCGTCATCGTGACCGGCTGCAACTGCTTGGTGCGCAGGTAGTCGGTAAGATCGGCGCGGGCGTCGGGGCCCAGGACCGCGTTTTTGTCCACATGCGCGTTCACTACAGTTGCCGCTTGCTCGGAGACGGCGATGAACGTCTGAATCTCCCGCGCGCTCACGGCGTGGTTCAGAGCGTAGGCGGTAGGCACCGTGCCGATGAGGATGAGCATGATGAGGCCCATGCCTTTCTGGCCGTCGTTGGAGCCGTGGAAGAAGCTGACGCCCGTGCAGGTGAGGATGAGCAAACCGCGAATGGGCCACGGTGGGGGCGTGTTGTCTTTGGGGGCCTTGTAAAGCTCGGGGTACCGGATGAGCCACTTGGAAAGCAGGAAGAGGAGGAACGCACAGCCGAAGCCCACGATGGGAGAGATCAGCAAGACTTTGAAGACTTTGGTGGCCTGCTCCCAGTCCACGCCCGAGGTGCCGCCGGTGCCGTTGATCAGCTGGTTGGCCACGCCCACGCCGATGATGGAGCCGACCATGGTGTGCGAGCTCGAGGCCGGCAGTCCCAGCCACCATGTGCCCAGGTTCCACAGGATGGCCGCGACAAGTAGCGCAAAGACCATGGAGAATCCCGAGCCGGTGCTGACCCGCAGGATCAGCTCGACCGGCAGCAGGGTGATGATGGTGAAGGCCACACCCAGCGGCGAAGTGAGCACGCCGGCCAGGTTGCACAGCCCCGACCAGACCACGGCCACGTTGGGTTCGAGCGAGTGCGTATAGATGACCGTGGCGACGGCGTTCGCGGTATCGTGAAAGCCGTTGACGAACTCGAATCCCAGCGCGATGAGAAGCGCCGTCGCCAGCAACAGGTACGGCCATGTGCTTCCGAGAGTTACGTTGCCTAAATCGCCGATGACGTGGAATCCGATATAACCCAACCCGCCCAGCAGCGCAGCCAGAATGACGGCCCCGCTCACCCACGCGGACGATTTCTTCATCTTGCGATCGAGTAGCGATGCGCCTTCCGGTAGAGTTTCGACTGTCGTGGCCAGGTCTGACATGAAAGAGTCTCCGAGCTTGGGATGGAATTGCATCCGGCGGGCGGGGAAGACGTCGGTACCGGATTCCCCACCGATACACCAGAAAGATGAAAGGGATGTGAATTGGTGGCGGAGGACGGGATCGAACCGTCGACCTTGGGGTTATGAATCGAATCTGGGCCGTAACATAACGTAGTATCAACGACTTACGCGAAGCGGCTGGCAGCCTAAAGTATTGAAAAGTAACGGTGGGTAATCTTTACTGTGGGAATACTGTGGGGTTGCGCACTAGACCGCGCACAGCCCCACTAGAACCCCATTCCAACCCCAGTAAAACCCCAAGGTCGTTATCAGGATTTCGGTTCGACCGCGTGGCGCTGTCACTTTCAATGCATAGGTACAGCACGTGGGGATCGACCCCACGAGGGTCAGTTTGGATTTCCCCCCTCCTGAGCTTCACCATGAGTACGGTGTGCAGTTGCTTTAGCCTTTCTTGTCGCGGCGGCGCGTTTTCCGGGACTATGGTGACCAGACTTAACGTGGAAGACAGCAACGCTTTCGGAGCCAATGTTGAAACGGCGGCGCAACCGTGCTGGAAAGTACAAGCCTCTTGGGCTGACGAGCAGCCAGCCACCGCCTTCAATCATCTTGGTTCCAGGTCTTGTACTCGGGTCAAGGAGTCTCGGTTTGCCCATCTTTTTTGTCCCCCTTCAAGCCGTCTATCGTACCACTGGTTCGAGGGCGCTCGACACGTTACAGCGATTCGAGCATCCACACTCGTTTGCCGCTGTTCTTCGCCTTTACTTCGCCTATACTGTCTGCATGTTCGACCCGGACGCGCACATCCCGAGACCTAACCGGGCGCTCATCTACTTGGGCGCTTGCGTTGTGGCCGGTCTGCGACTGGCAAGGGAACGGCAGGTAAACACACGAGTGGTCCCGACGCAGGCAGCGATACAGGAATCCGTCGATCTGGCGCACGAGATTTTCAACCGGGTGTTTAGAAAGGTGCCGGAGCGCATTAGGGGAGACAATTAGGAAGGACTCCGCCTTTTTGCGCAAGAATCTGATTCAGAATCGTTCTTTCTAATGGAGGTCTGTTCATGAAAATGTTCGTCGCCTTGGTTCTCGATTCTGTGATGGTCTTAATGGGTGCAGTGTCATTGGCGGAATCTCAAGTTGCGCAGCCGAATCCCGGTTCACAGATAAATCCGAGTCTCCCATTTCCAGCACAACTCAAGAAAACTGCGGTTTTTATCCAGACCGATTGCGAAGCCGCGCCGGATGCTTTGTCCAAGCTATCAACAGAAGAACAGGCGAAGTGGTTTCGCCATGAAATCGACGCGATGAAACCTGAGTCATTAGCTATCATGATGCCCGGTTACGTTGGAACGGGCTTCCTTGTCAGTCTTCGAGATTCACGTTTAGACGACAAGCACATGTTTGTGTACCTTGTCACCAATCGGCACGTCGTACAACCAGGACTCCAAGATGGAGTTACTTGCACTGTGTCTGGATACCATGTTTCGATGAATGCCAAGCCGGACGCGAATCATCCGAATCCTTGGGTTACCCGGAACGATATGCAACCAACTGTTCAATGGGTGTTTCCAGACGATGCATCGGTTGATTTGGCTGTTCTTCCCGTCGAGATACAACCGACGGCAGATTCTTCGTACATTGGGACGGACC
>JASHTH010000204.1 GCA_030040655.1 Acidobacteriaceae bacterium
ATCATGCTCGAATACATCAATCAGCTGCGCGCGCGCGATTACTCGATTGAAGATGCGGCGGTCGAAGGCGCGGTGCTTCGTCTACGCCCCATCATGATGACCATGCTGGTGGCAACGCTCGGTCTGCTGCCGGCCGCGCTCTCGCACGCCATCGGCTCCGACTCGCAACGGCCGTTCGCCATCGTCATTTGCGGCGGGCTCATCACCAACCTGGCGATGAGCATTTTCTTGCTTCCCACGCTGTATGTGTGGGTCGCTCGCGAGCACGACGTGCTGCCGGCCGCCGATCTGTCGGAAGAGTTCTAAACTTCGCCTGAGGGCGTCGCAATGGCTTTTGAACTGCAACCGACCTTGAGGGGCCGTCTCCTCGAGCTGCGGCCGCTGCAAGAGGAGGATTTCGAGGAACTCTTTGCCGTGGCCTCCGATCCGCTCATCTGGGAGCAGCACCCCCGTTGGGATCGCTACCAGCGCGAGGTCTTCAGCGAGTACTTTCGCTCGGGCCTGGAATGCGGCGGCGCTTTGCTCGCTACCGATCTGCGGAGCGGCAAGCCGATCGGGTCGTCGCGGTTCCATGGGTACGACCCCGGGAAGAGCGAAATCGAAATCGGATGGACGTTTCTGGCACGGGAGTTCTGGGGAGGCGTTTACAACCGGGAGATGAAGCATCTGATGCTGCGGCATGCGTTCCGATTCGTTGAGAATGTCGTGTTCGTAGTGGGACGCCAGAATCTGCGTTCGCAGCGGGCAATGGAAAAAATCGGCGGGGTTTGTATCGGCTCCCGGGCTGACTCGAGCGGCGTGGACAGCCTTTTGTACCTGATTTCGGCATCCAGCTTCCGAACCCAAGACGGCGGCATTTGACGGAAGCCAGCAGCTCCGAGGTTGGCAATCGTTTCATTGTGGGGACCCCTCCCGGGGAAAACGCGAGCGCAATCCCGCACATGCCCAATTTGATTCCGTCTTTTCCACTCCGTTGTTGGTTGGGTCTATGCAATCGCGACTCAAATGGATACAATCCATGCAGCCTTCCCCTGTAAGCTCGCATAGTTACTTAGATAGAAGAGGATACTCTTTCGTAATGAATAAGATAGATTACTACGAGTTTCTGCAGATCAGTCCTCACGCCGAGCCGGACACCATTCACCGCGTTTACCGGTTTCTCGCGGCGCGCTTCCATCCGGACAATCCGCAGTCGGGCAACGCGGAGCTTTTCTCGACGCTGACCGCAGCCTATGAAGTGCTGTCGGATCCAGCGCGTCGCGCGGCCTATGATCGCGAGTGCGCCCGAGAGGCTCCGCAAAAACTGCCCCTGTCGAGTTCGATCGATTTCCTGGACACGCTGGAAGGCGAAACCAACCGGCGGCTGGCGGTGCTGGCCGTGCTCTATTACCGGCGACGCGAAAACCCGACGAAGCCCGAGGTGTCGCTCTACGAGATTGAAGCCCGCATGGGATTTCCCCGCGATTATCTCGATTTCACGACCTGGTATTTGCTGAAAAAGGGATATATCTCGCGAGCCGACAACTCCGATTTCACGCTGACGGTCCAGGGCGTCGACTACGTCGAGACGCAGCGCGTCAACATCCCGGTGCTGAACAAGCTGCTCACCGACGGCTCCGAGCCCGGCGTACCGGCCGCCATGAACGGCCCGGCGCCGGTGCGATCGCGATCCGGCAACGTGATTACCCTCCCCGGCGTGGCGCTCGTCGAAGAGCGGCGCACCGGGGTGCGCGACCGCCGCGCGAATGCTCACGATCGAAGGGCCGCCGGACAAATCCGCCGCACCAATCCCCGGCTGGCCGCGGGCGATTGATCGTCCGAACTCGCGACTGCCCGTCTGAATTTGAACGAGATGGGTGCTCCATCCTTGCGGCGCTTTTGTTCTTGCCGCAAGGGTGGGAGACGCGCCGGGGTTGCCCCATCCTTTTCCGCGTCCGCCCCGGCAGGCGCGGAAAGGGCGGGATCCGCGATACGACCCTGCCGAACGCGCAGTAGAAGAGACGCAGGCTTATTCCTCTCTCAACACTTCCAGCGGCCTCAGCCCCAGAATGCGATGACTCGCCAGCCAGCCGGTCGCGGTGGCGAGCACCGCAGTTCCAAAAAGCGCGAAGAACGTCGCGCTCCATTCCATGCGGGAAGCCACCTCGAGCCGGTGCAGCAGCACGCGCGTAAGCAGGTTGGCGAAGATCACTCCCACCACGCCGGCCAGCAGCCCGAGCACGCTGAACTCCACGCTGAAGACGCGCACGATGCGCATGCGCGTGGCGCCCAGCGTCTTGAGCACAACGGCTTCTTTCATGCGACGGAAGCGCGTGCTGGCGATGCTCGAGGCGAGAATCGTCAAGCCCGCGAGAATCGAGAAGGCGGCAAGGAAACGCACGACGAACGTGATCTGGTTGACGACGCTTTCGATGCGCTCGAGCACGTCGGCAATATTGATGACGGTGACGGTCGGGTAGGACTGAAAGAGAGCGCGTTCCAACGTGCCCACTTGGCGCGGATCGACGTGCGCGGCGCCGTACCAGACAGCGGGCGCGTTTTTGAGTTGCCCCGAGGGCAGGACAAACGAATTGCGCGCGCCCAGGTGCTGGCCGTCGGCGCGATACAGGACGGCGACTTTGAGATGATGCTGCGCGCCGCCAACTTCGAGTTCCACGGCCGATCCGATGCCGAGATGCAGCCGTTGCGCCACGCCCTCGCCGACCGCCATTTCCGCTGCGTTCGCGTCCTTCCACCACGCGCCTTGCGTCACCTTGTCCCCGTCCGGGGGCGCGTCAGCCCAGGTGAGCTCGGCGTTCTCCAGCATGCGACGCGGAAAGTGCTGGCCTTTGAGTTGATCGAGCGTCTTTCCATTCAACGTGACGAATCGGCCCGTCACTCCCGGCATAAGATCGAGCGCCTGCGTCACGCCCGGCTGCTGCTGGAAAAATGTTTTCACGCCGGCAACTTCGTCCGAAGTCACGTCGATGAGAAACAGGTTGGGCAGCTTGGGCGACGCGGTCTCGCGAATATCGCGCAGCAGCGCCGCCTGCATCAGATAGACGGACAGGATCAGCATCACGCCCGTGCCCAGCGCGGCCAGCACCGCGGCCGACTGGTTGCCGGGCCTGTATAAGTTCGCCAATCCTTGCCGCAGCGACGACGGCAGGTGAAGACGCGTGCGGTTCAACAGCAAGCGCATCATCAGCAGGGCAACGGCCGAGAGCGCCAGGAGCACAACGAGAACAACGGCCAGGCTGATGCCGAAGACCGTGCCTACCATGGGTGAGTCGGTGAGCGCCCACGCGATTCCGCCCAACGCCAGCACCACTAGCACCGCGATGCCGAGCTGTAGGCGCCGAGCCCACCAGCGCTGGAGGAACGCGCGAAACCCGCCGCCGGGTCCCTGCTCCACCAGTCGGCGCAATACCAGCACCGGCCGGATGCCGCGCACGTCGAGCAACGGCGGAAGGCAGAAAAGAAGCGTGGTGAGCAGGCCGGTTCCCAGTCCTGCCAGGATCGCCCGCCAGGAGAAGGCGAGCACCGTATGGACCGGCAGCAGCTTGCCGAAGACTAAAGGAAGCAGGGCCATCACGCCTACGCCGGCGGCCACGCCGAGCAAGCCGCCGGCCAGGCCAAGGCCCAGTGTCTGCAGCAGAAAAATGCGCAGCAGGTCGGCCGAGCCCGCGCCGACCGCCTTGAGAATCGCCAGCATGTCCATCCGCTGTTCGAGGTGCGCGTGCATCGCCATGGCCACGCCGATGGCGCCGAGGACCATGGCCACGAGGCAGATCAGGCTCAGGATCGCCGTCGCGTGGTCGAGGCCTGCAGTGAGCGCGGGATTGCCTTCGCGATAATCCGTTACTTGTGCATCGGGCAGCGCCTCTTCGAGCTCTTGGCGAAGCGATTTCGTATCCATGCCGGCTGGTGGCGGATCCGGCATCTTAACCAGCAGCCGCTGGCTGGCGCGGCTGCCCGGAGCGATCAGGCCGGTGCGATCGAGCGCCGCGCGCGAGATCATCACTCGCGGTCCCAGTCCCCCACCCCCGCTGATGCGGTCCGGTTCCTCGCGGAGCACCGCGGCGATTCGGAACTCCCGGCCGCCAAGACGAAGCGTCTGGCCTACGTGCGCATTCAGTCGAATCAGAAACTCATCGGCGACAACCGCCGAGTCGCCGGCCAGCGCCTGTTGCAGCGGAATGTCGGGATCGAGCACGGGTTTGCCGTAGAACGGATAGAGACTCGGGTCGACGGCCTTGAGGGAGACTAGAAGCGGAACCGGATCGGGCGGAACGGAGGCCATCGACACCGTCTCAGTAACCCACGTCTCCCGGACGCCCCGCTTTTCAAGATCGGCGAGCTTGCGGTCTTCGTCCGCGGTGGGCTGGCGAAAGATGCGCGCTGTCAGGTCGGCGGCCATGAGCGAACGCGCTTCGGTGGAAAGCGTGCGGCGAAAGCTCTCGCTGAAACCGCGAACGCCCACCAGCGCCGCCACGCCGATGGCGACGGAGATGACGACAAACGCGAATTTGACCGGCGACGATTTCAGATCGCGCCATCCGATCGCCGCGGCGCGGCTCCAGGTCAACGGCTGCTTAGCCATGGCTCGGCTCCGATGCGGCGACTGCGCCCGCAGACATGAGGCTGTCCTCGACAATCAGGCCGTCTTTCAACACGATCTTGCGGTCGGCGCGGCTGGCAACATCGACGTCGTGCGTCACCAGCACTAGCGTAGTACCGGATTTGCGATTGCGCTCGAGCAACAGGTCGAGCACCATGTGGCCGTTGGTCGAGTCGAGGTTGCCGGTGGGTTCGTCGGCCATGACGATCGGCGGCTCGACAACAAAGGCCCGCGCCAGCGCCACGCGCTGCTGTTCTCCGCCCGAGAGCTGCACGGGATAATGATCGACGCGGTCACGCAGACCGACTTCTTCCAGCAGCCGGCGCGCCTGCTTCAGGCCATTGCCGTTCACGTTGAGCTCGTAGGGCAGCAGCACGTTTTCCAGGGCGGTGAGCGTGGGAATGAGCTGATACGACTGAAAGACGAAGCCGATTTTGCGCCCGCGCACTTCGGCGAGCTCTGCTTCGGCCAAATTGTGAATGGGCGTGCCGTCGAGCCAAATCTCCCCTTCGCTGGGCGTATCGAGGCCGGCAAGCAAGCCCAGCAGCGTGCTCTTGCCGCTGCCGCTCGCGCCCACGATCGCAACGAACTGGCCGGCAGGAATGGTCAGATCGATTCCCTTGAGAATATCGACGCGGCGCGCGCCGTTCTGAATCCACTTGCGGACGTTTTTGACTTCAATCAATCGTGTGTCTCCGATTTAGCGGCTATCGCAATTCCTGAGTCACTGTATCCCGAAGTAGCTGCACTCGAGTCGACGCGACCATCAGG
>JASHTH010000205.1 GCA_030040655.1 Acidobacteriaceae bacterium
GAAGCGACGGTGGTGCAAAACGGCTATAACTCGCAATATGGGCGCGCCGCCGGCGCCATCATCAACTACACGACCAAGTCCGGCAGCAACAGCTTCCACGGATTGCTCGACTACAACTACAACGGCACCGTGCTGAATGCTAACGGCTGGTTCAACAATCTTTACGATTCGCCACGTCCGCATGCCGTGTCCAACGAGTGGGCGGCCAACGTCGGCGGACCGATCGTCAAGGACAATGTCTTCTTTTTCGCCGACTATGAAGGCCTGCGCTATGTGCTGCCTGACAGTGGATTCTTCACCGGGCCATCCTCGGCATTGCAGACCTTTACTCTCAACAGCATCGCCAGCGAAGGCCTGCCTTCGTCGGCGACGGACTTCGCCAACCAGACTTTCGGGCTCTATAACGCTGCGGCCAGCAAGTACAGCGCGTCGGCTGTTACAACGGCCGAGTCCCCGACCCTCGGTTGCGGCGCTGCCAGCGCCGGCGGGTTAGCCGGCGCCACCGCTCCCGGAGGGGGAGTGTTCGGGACTAGCGCGCCGTGCATGGTGCAGGGATTCGCTTCGGCCAACAACTTCAACAAGGAGTGGCTCCAGACCGACCGCATCGACTGGAACGTGAGCGACAAGCAGAAACTCTACGGCCGCTTCAAATACGACGACGGTTCGCAGCCGACCTATACCAGCTACATCAACCCACTCTTCGACGCCGTCTCCATTCAGCCCGAATCCGAGGGCCAGTTCAACGACAGCTACGTCATCAGCCCCACCAAGACCAACGTCTTTGTGGCTGCCGCCAACTGGTACTCGGCCTACTTCGGCCCGGCCAGCAACGCAGCTTCGGCCGCCGTCTACCCATTTTTCGGCATTCCCGATTACGGCCTGGACGGCAGCGGCACCTTCCAGAACGGCGGTCTATCGCTGCTGGGCGTTCCTTCGGTGCTGACCCAGGGCCGCGACGTGGCCCAGTATCAGCTCGAGGATGACTTTAACTGGATCGTCGGCAAGCACACGCTGAAATTCGGCGAGAATTTCCGGCGCGATCTGGTCTCGGACTACGATCAGCGCATTGAAACGGTCTTCCCAGAGCTCGTCGTGCTCGACCTTCCCGATTTCACCCAGTTCTACCTGGGCTGCCTGAATGCGAAAAACTGCAACGAGTTTGCCGGATATAACAGCTTCAATCAGGCCTTCACGGTGGCCCAAACCGCGCACCTCGCCTTGTACAACATCGGCATGTATTTCCAGGATGAATGGCAGGTGATCCCGAACCTTAAGCTGACGCTGGGCGCCCGCATCGATCGCACCGGCAACCCCCTCTGCCACAACGAGTGCTTCTCAGAGTACGCAAGCGGCACATTCGGCGCAGGGTCCCTTAGCAATGCCTATGTCTCGTCGGCGGGCGGACCGATTAATCCCTCCAACGCGCATCCATTCCCGACCGTGCAGAGGGTGGACTTGCAGCCCCGCTTCGGAGTCAACTACTCCATCAACGACAAGACTGAGGTTCGCACGGGGATCGGGCTCTTCTCCGATCTCTATCCCGCTTCGTTCATTGACGGCGTGATTCAGAATTTCCCCAACTACTTCGCACCGTCCATCACGAGCGGCATCGTGGCTCCATCGGGCACCAACAATGTCGTCTCCGCCGCCGCCGCGGCCAACGCCACGATCCAATCCGGCTTCCACAGCGGCCAAGGATGGTCGACTATCAACAAGCGGCTTTCCGCCCAGGGCGTTTTCTCGCCGCCTCCATCCATCGGCGCGTACTTCAACGGCGAATTCAAGGTGCCGGAGTATCTCGAGTACAGCCTGCAGATTCAGCGGCAGCTGAGCCCCTCCGACGCGATCATCCTCACCTATGCCGGCAATTACGGATTGAACGAGGTGATCATCAACCCGCTGCTCAATCCCGCAATCGGCATCTACAACAACGGAGCGGACGCATGGGTCGCCAGCGGTCCGCCCATTCAAGGCATCAACGTCGCTCCCACCAACCAGGACTTCTCGCACGTGACGGCGTTTACCAACAATGCCCACTCGAACTACAACGGATTTCAGGCCAATTACAAACGCAACGGCCACGGAATGACCGGCCAGATCAGCTATACCTGGAGCCACTCGCTCGACACCATCTCCAATGCCGGCGTCGGATTGCCCTGGAATGGCCAGTCTGTGACCACGCAGATTACGCCGGATCTGGGCACCGATAACCTGAACTACTCCAACTCCGACTATGACATCCGCCACAACATCACGGGTGATTTGGTGTACGATACACCGTTTACGTCAGCCAATCGGGCTATGGAAACGCTGATCGGCGGGTGGACTTTCGGAGCCAAGACCTACTGGCGCACCGGAGAACCGTTCTCGATCCTTTCGTCGCAGAGCGGAGACTACGCCGACCTGGGGACCATCATGGGCCAAACGGCGTCTGGCGTCTCGATTTCGCAGATCAAGAATCTCTCCGTTGACAATGCTCATGGCTGCGTTTACTCCGGCGGAGCCTGCTTCGATGCTTCGCAGTTTGTCACTCCCGGCGACCAGGCCACCTTCGGTAACCTTCGCCGCAATGCGCTCTTCGGTCCGCACTATGTCGACACCGACATGTCGTTCCTGAAGACCCTCGTCAAGGCGGAACGCATGCAGTTCCGGATCGGCGCCAGCGCCTACAACATCTTCAATAAGGCCAACTTCGATCCTCCGGGATCGACGATCGGCACATCCAGCTTTGGCACCATCACCGGCGTTGCCGCTCCGCCCACCAGCCCCTATGGATCGTTTCAAGGAGCGGCGGTCACGCAACGCGTCCTGGTCGTCCACGGCAAATTCACCTTCTGATTCCGGTCTATCGCCGGATATAACAGCGAAGGGCGTCCATCATGGACGCCCTTTGAATTTGCTTTCGAATCGACGCGGCGAGGCGGCCTACGAAAGCCTCTCTCACGCGTTCTTGGATTTTCTGGTTTCTGCGCGCTTGGCGCTCGACCGCGTCCGCGAAGTTCTCGGGGTCGCGGCCTTTGCTGTTCGAGACGCGCGCGTTTTTCCAGCGGACCGGGTTCTCGTTGCGCCCTCACCGATTTTGCGCGCGCGAACAGGCGAATCGCGCTTCGCGGCGCTCCCATTGCGGACGGCCCGGGTTCTGGCCGCCAGCGCAGCCTTCAGTTCGTCGTCGAACTCGGCAGGCGTGAGCGGACGCGCCGACTTTCGCAGGCGCTCGATGTCGTAGAAGGCGCGCCGCTCGGAGAGAAAGACGTGGACGACAAAATCCACGTAATCGAGCAGGATCCACTCGCCGTGGCGGCGGCCCTCGACCGAGTTGGGATAGACGCCAAAATCGCGCTTGAGGCGCAGCTCGATCTCGTCGGCGATGGCGATGGCCTGGCGGTCGCTGGCGGCCGAAGTGACGAGAAAAAAGTCCGAGAGGCCGGAATCGGCAGGATCGAGCTCGAGAATTCGCGTGTCCTGGCCTTTTTTGTCTTCGCAAACCGCCGTAGCGGCCTGCACAAGAACGCGGGTTTGAGGGAGGGTTTGCTCAGTCGGCATTCAGTCGAAATGGTCTCCGAAGTTCATCGTAGCCTTTCAGTAGAACAGGAGCAAGGATCGCTCACCGGTAGAGACCATGGGAGCGGATGTATTCGGCCACGGCCGCCGGCAAGACCCGCTGCGAGGCTCCGGCCGAGCCAGAGGCGGCGCGGATCTGTTCCCGGATTTCCGTTGCGCTGATCTCAATGTGCAATCCCGGCAAAAGATAGAAGGGCGCGGACTCGCCCGCGGCATTGTGGAGGCAATAGGCGCGAACCTCGAACTCCGATTGCGGGAGAGCCGGATCCGGCGCAGGCTCCAACTTCAGCCCGGCGGGCAACGATGCCTTCAAGTCCTCGGGGCGTCTCCCGGACGATGACGATGCCGGGCGCGAGGCCACGATCATGGGGGCGGCGAAGGGGACCTCTTCGGCGCGATGCCAACGGCGAAGAGTCAGGAATGAGTCGGCGCCCATGAGGCAAAACAGTCGCCCATCGAAGGGAAGCCGTGCGCGCACGCGGAGCAGCGTTTCCAGGGTGAAGTTGGGTTTGCCGGATGCATCCGGGGCGTCGGCGAGCGAGATGGCGAGCGCCGGCTCGCCGGCGATGGCGAGACGAGTCATGGCCACGCGGTCGTCAAAGCCGGCAATCGAACCATGCGGCTTGAGCGGCTGTGCGCCTACCGGAGCAAAAAGGACGGCGTCCAAGCCGAGCGCCGAGCGGGCGGCGTGCGCTACGGCCAGATGTCCGAAGTGCGGCGGGTCGAAGCTGCCTCCGAAGAAGGCGATACGCCGTGCGCCGCCCGGGAGCTCGTCCATGCCCTCATCGTAATCCCGCCGAACCCGTTTGATAGCATCACAGTTGTCATGCGCTTTCTTGTTGTCTTTCTGGCGCTTGCCGGCGTGGTCGTCTCTTCGCTGGCTCTGCAGGCTCATTACTCCAATTCCACCGAGCCCTGCTCAATTAACGAAAGATGGGACTGCGGAATCGTCAACCACAGTCCCTTCGCCGTCATCGCCCATGTTCCTGTGGCTGCAATC
>JASHTH010000206.1 GCA_030040655.1 Acidobacteriaceae bacterium
GACTGGAAGAGGATCACTTCGTCCACGCGGTTGAGGAACTCGGGATTGAACGTCTTCTTCACCTCGTTCTTCACCAGCTCCTCGACCTTTTCGCTCACCAGGTCTTCGCGGTCGCTCTGGAAGCCGAGTCCCTGCTTCTTCTGCAGGTGCCGCGCGCCGATATTGGACGTCATGATGATGATCGTGTTCTTGAAGTCGACCGTGTTGCCCAAGCCATCGGTCAACTGGCCGTCTTCAAAGACCTGCAGCAGCAGGTTGAAGACATCGGGGTGCGCCTTCTCGATCTCGTCGAGCAGCACCACCGAATACGGCGAGCGTTTCACTCGCTCGGTCAACTGGCCGCCCTCCTCGTAGCCCACGTACCCCGGAGGCGAGCCGATCAGCTTGGAGACCGAGTGCTTCTCCATGAACTCCGACATATCGAAGCGGATGAGCGCCTTTTCCGATCCGAAGAGGAAGTGCGCCAGGGTGCGCGCCATTTCTGTTTTGCCCACTCCCGTCGGACCAAGAAAAAGAAAAGAACCGATCGGCCGCGCCGGAGACTTCAGTCCCGCGCGCGAGCGGCGAATGGCGCGAGACAGAGCAGAGATCGCCTTGTCCTGCGAGATCACGCGCTTGTGCAGCTCTTCTTCCACGCGCAGCAGTTTCTGCGTCTCTTCTTCTTTGATGCTGGTAACGGGCACGCCCGTCCAGCGGCTCACCACCTCTTCAATGTCCTCGCGACTTACGATACCGGCGGCCGAGTCGTCGAGATGATAGCGGTCGCGCAGCGCGCGCAGATTCTCGCGCTCCTTGCGCTCTTCGTCGGAGTAGAAGCGCGCCTTCTCGAACTCGTGATTGGCGATCGCCGAGTCCATGCGGTGCACGATGAACTTGATCCGCTTCTGCACTTCGGTGATCTCTTCGGGCAGCGAGGTCTGGCGCAGCTTCACCCGCGCGCCCGCCTCATCGATCAGGTCGATCGCCTTGTCGGGCAAAAAGCGGTCGGGGATGTAGCGATTGGAGTGCGCCACAGCGTATTCGATCGCCGCATCGGTATAGCTCACCGCGTGGAACTTTTCGTAGCGGTCTTTGATGCCGAGGATGATCTTCACGGCGTCGGCTTCGTTGGGCGGCGGAACCTTCACGGCCTGGAAGCGGCGCTCAAGCGAACGGTCCTTTTCAATCGACTTGCGGTACTCGGCCGGCGTGGTCGCGCCGATGCACTGAATCTCGCCGCGCGAAAGCGCCGGCTTGAGAATGTTCGCCGCATCCAGCGAGCCCTCCGCCGAACCCGCACCCACCAGCGTGTGCAGCTCGTCGATGAAGATGATGGAGTTCTGGTTCTCCATCAGCTCTTTCATGATGGTCTTGAGCCGCTCTTCGAACTGGCCACGATACTTGGTGCCGGCGACGATCAGCGAAAGATCGAGCCCCAGCACGCGCTTGTCGGCCAAAAAGCTCGGCACCTCGCCATCGGCGATGCGCTGCGCCAGGCCTTCGACGATCGCCGTCTTGCCCACGCCGGGCTCGCCGATCAGCACCGGATTGTTCTTGGTGCGGCGGCAGAGAATCTGCACCACGCGCTCGAGCTCGCCGTCGCGCCCGACGAGCGGGTCGAGCTGCCCGTCCATCGCCGCCTGCGTCAGGTCGCGGCTGAACTCGGCCAACAGGCTCGACTCGCGCTGCCGCTGCTGCTGCGGCGCCTTCTCCTGTGTCACGCGCGCCAGCTCTTCGCGAATCTGCGCCAGCTTCAAGCCGCGCTCCTGCAGAATCTCCGCCGCAAAGCATTTTTCCTCGCGCAGCAAACCCAAAAGCAGATGTTCGGTTCCAATATGTTTATGACCCAGCCGCTCGGCTTCTTCCGCCGCGTAGGCCAGCACGCGTTTGCACTCGTTCGAAAGCGGCAGGTCCACGCTGGTCGAAACCTTCTCGCGGATCGTGGTATGCGCCTCGATTTGCTTGCGGATGGACTCGACCGAGGCATGCGAGCGCAGGAAGCGGTTGGTCAACGCCTTGTCTTCGCGCAAAAGGCCCAGCAGCAGGTGCTCGGTCTCGATATAGGGCGAGCCGAACTGGCTGGCCTCATACCGCGCGAAGAAAATCACGCGTCGCGCCTTCTCCGTATAGCGTTCGAACATAATGTACCCCCGTTGGCGAAGGCTATCGGCCGGAGTAGCCGTCCGGTTCAATGCCGGCCTCGGCTCAACCCGCGCGTGCCTCTCTTCGAACTACGCCGCCGGAGCCACATTGAAAATGCCTTGCCGCTCCGAACAGCTTCCCTGGATGGTCCGACTGCTTCGTTCCCGCGCTCGCGTGCCGCTCCGGGAGCTCCCATCCCCACTGGCATCCTGGAATTCGCAGTTTGCGGGCTCCAGGCTTCTTCCTTACATTTTCAGACTCAATCGCCGCCCAAATGATGCGTACTTTCGCCAAATCTTCTGGTTGGCTCCCTTCAAGCGCGCCCTCCAAATGGCGCCAGCCGCCCAGCCTCAAGGTGTAAGACTCGCGCGCATCGCCGTGCCAAGTCCAGGTTATGCGTCACAACAATCGAAGTGAGCCCGTGGCTGGCATGGAGCCGCTCGATCAGGTCGAAGACGCGGCCTGCTGTCAACGCGTCCAGGTCGCCTGTCGGCTCGTCGGCCAGCAGCAGCCGCGGATGGTTGACCAGCGCCCGGGCCAGCGCGACTCGCTGTTGCTCCCCTCCGGAGAGTTCGCCAGGGCGGTGACTGCCGCGATCCTCGAGGTCGACCTCCCTGAGCCAGTTTGCCGCCATGACCGACGCCTCTCTCCTGGGTACGCCGCGCGCCAGCAGCGGCATGGCTACGTTTTCGAGCGCCGTAAACTCCGGCAATAGGTAATGGAACTGCCACACGTAGCCGATTTCCCGGTTGCGAAAGGCAGCGGCCTCCCGGGAGGAGAGATTGGCCACGTTGGTTGACGCGCAGTATACCCTTCCCGCGGAGGGCGCATCAAGTGCCCCAAGAATGTGCAAAAGCGTGCTCTTTCCCGCTCCGGATTGGCCGACGATGGCGACCAGCTCGCCGGTGGCGACTGTCAGATCCAATCCGTGGAAAAGATCGAGCTCCCGGCTGGCGGTGCGATAGGACTTCTTCAGGCCGTGAACTTCGACCATCGACGACGGCAGCTCATGGTCTCCCTCCGGGCGGGAGGGCGTTGCCGGTGCGGCTGCAGGAGGCTGGATCATCGAATGTCCTTTATTCTAACGTGCAAAGAGCAATTCCTACGCAGAATCCGATTTCCCGGTCTACGTGCAGGAGGCCCGAAAAAAGCCGCAAAAGAAATATGGGATATAGAGAGCGCAGCCCTCGAGCTGCGCGATCGAAAAACTCAATGGATTGGATGCCGCCGCCCTCCTCGCGGCATCGAAGTCATTGAAAATATGTCGTGCTCCGTGGCCGTCGCCACGCGCCGCGATCCCCTCGCTGAGATGCATGCGCGCACTCTCCATCTGCGCAGCTCACCGGCCGGGGCGTATCGAAGATCACTGCATTCCATCGAGCGGCCTGCTAAAACCGCGGCGCATGGTGCACCGGTTTTGCAGGAACGCAAGCGTCCTGTTGGTTGCTGCGCTTGTCTCGCTGAATGCTCTCCTGGCCCAGCCATCTCTTTTCGAACGCTTCCGCTCGCACAACGCCGAAATGTCATCGCTGCAGCCTCCCATGATCACTCCGCTGGTTGCCGCCGATCCGCGGCTGATTCAATATGTGCGCCTGGCATTCTCCAGCGAATACACAGACGCGCTGACGCACACGGTGAATTATGGAAACGGGCGCGGCGCGGGCATCGTCGCCTTCCGGCGATTCGAATTCGACTGGCTCCCGCCTCCGTACATCGAGCATCACAGCTCGGCCGCCGACGGCATCGGCGACACCTCGCTCTGCGCCAAGGTGCGCATCGTCTCCGGCGACGCCGGGCACGGCAACTTCGACCTGGCGGCATCGCTCGTCCGCAGCTTTCCCACCGGCAGCTATGCCAACGGCGCGGCCACCGGCGCCTTCGGTCCTACGCTGACCGGCGCTTATGGCTATCGCCGATTCATCGGTGTCTCCGCGCTGGGCGGCACGCTGCCTACCGGCAAAATCGCCGAGCAGGGGCGCTCCATCCCCTGGAACTCGGCCATACAGGCGCGCGCCGCAAGATCGATCTGGTTCGAGCTCGAAAACAACGCCACCTTTTACCGGGGCGGCAAACACGACGGCATGGACCAGAACTTCCTCACGCCTGGAGGCTTCTACGTCCTTCGCCGCAAAGACTGGACGCCCACGCATCCGGTCTTTGTCTTCGGCGCCGGCATGCAGATCGCGACGTCGGGATTCCATCTTTACAACCACAACTCGATCGGCGAAATGCGCATTCTCTTTTGATAGGCCAACCGAACTACATCGCTGAGGCGCGCCTATGCCGTCGAATCGCCGCGGGCCGGCAGCGGGCCGCTCAGTTGTTGCCGCAGGCTGCCGGCCAGATCGGCCACCACGCGCAGCCTCTCGGCGATGGCCGCGGGCACCTCGCTGCCGGAGAGCGCTAGCTGCGAATTAAGCAACAAGCCCGCGACCGTTGACTTCAGCTCGGTCTCGATCGCCGCCGTAGCCGCTTGCCGCGCCAGCGTCTTTTCGCGCTCGCGCCGGTTCAGAGCGGCGCGAATGTCGCGCACCAGCCGCGCCGCGCCGGCGATCGCGAAGTTGATCTGCAGGGGAATGGCCAGCCCTGCATTCTCCCAAATCGCCTCGGCTCCGGCAGGGTCGCATTCGGCCAGCGACTCATCCACCACTACGGCGGCAAACTCGCGGCGGCGCAGCGCCGCCAAGGCGGCCTTGCGGTTTTCGACTGACTCCACCGCCATCCCCATTTGCGCCGCCACCGCCTCGGCGCAGTTCCGCGCGCCTTCAATCCCTGTCACAATCAGAATGCTCATTCCCAGCTCCTCGCGTGCGCGCTCCGGCCCCCCGCCGGTCGCGGGTTCCTCAAATAGCCGTCATCCGGCCATCGCCGTTTCCACGGCCATTGCCGTTGACGCTTGGCTGTGTCACGCAATCTGGGATTGGTTCTATTGGTTCTTAGGTCCCGTGTCCACAGCAGGCCGGTCCGTTCGCGTTGTGCGGCCTATTCCTGCCGGACCTCTCACTCTCGATCTTCGACGTCCGCAAAACAGGACGTCTCTCGATTCGATCTCCCTTCGCGCTTCTTCGATGGGTCTAATCGTCGCGCAGCGGGTCGGCGATGCGATACTCCTTCAGCTTGCGGTAGAGCGTGGTTTTGCCGATGCCGAGTAGCCGCGCCGCCTGCAGCTTGTCCCCGTTCAGCGCGCGGATGGCGTTCAAGATCGCCTGGCGCTCGAGTTCGGCCAGCGTCGTCACCCCGGCATCGCCCGCTTCTTTGCTGGCCGCGCCCGGGGCGCCCTCGGCGCGCAAGGCGATCAGCCCCTGCTGCTGCAACTGCGTGGGCAGGTCGCCCAGCTCCAGCACCGGCCCCGACGACAGCGCGCAGGCGCGCTCCACCGCATGCTCCAGCTCGCGCACGTTGCCCGGCCAGTCGTACAGCATCATGGCGCGCAGCGCCTCGTCGCTGAGCGTGAACTTGGCGCCGCGCTCGCGGCTCATGCGATCGAGAAAATGCGCCGCCAGCAGCGGAATATCCTCGCACCGGTCGCGTAGCGGCGGCAGGCGCAGGTTCACCACGTTGATCCGGTAAAACAGATCCTTGCGGAAGGTGCCTCGTTCCACCATCTGCGCCAAGTCGCGGTTGGTCGCCGCCACGATCCGGGCCTTGATGGGCACCCGGTGCGTGGCGCCTACCGGCCGCACTTCTTTCTCCTGCAGCGCGCGCAACAGCTTGGCCTGCAGATCGAGCGAGAGCTCGCCGATCTCGTCGAGAAACACCGTTCCCCCTTCGGCCGAAACCAGCAGCCCGTCCTTGGACCGGTTGGCGCCGGTGAACGCGCCCTTCACGTAGCCGAAGAGCTCGCTCTCGATCAACGTGGGCACCAGCGATCCGCAATCGACGGGCAGAAACGGCTTTTGCCCGTTGGGCCCGTAGGCGTGTATGGTGCGCGCCACCAGCTCCTTGCCCGTGCCGCTCTCGCCCAGCACCAGCACCGGGTGCGTGCTCTGCGCCACCTTCGAAAGGATGCGGTAGAGCTTCTCCATCTCGCCGGAGCGGCCGATAATCGCGCCTAAACCCTGCGACAGGCGCAGCCGCTCGCGCAGCTGCCGCGCCGCCACATCGTTGGAGTGGTTGGCGGCGGCGCGGTCGAGCACCGTAGATAACTCGTCAACGGCGAAGGGTTTGGTCAGGTAGTCGCTGGCTCCGCAGCGCATGGCCTCGACGGCGGCGTTCACCGAGCCCGACGCCGTCATGGCGATCACCGAGGTGCGCGGATAGAGGAATTTGACCTCGGCGACGAGCTCCAGCCCCTGGTTGCTGCCCGGGGGCAGATTGATGAGCAGAATATCGGCCGCGCGATCGCGCAGCAGGCTGCGCGCCTGCTCCAGCTCGCCGGTGCTTTCGACGGCATAGCCCAGGCTGGCGGCGATCTCCGCGCACGCCGAGCGCACCGCGCCGTCGGCATCGACCACCAGAAGGTGCAGCCGCGCCGCCGGCTCGACCAGTTGCGGCAGGGAATCCATAATCTTTGAAGGGAAGACTGTTTCCAGCATTGTAGTCGCCTCGCGTTTCTTCTGTTCATCCACAAATAGGGTCATTGGAAAAGTACGGCTCGCAGCAGGGCGGGTACAGGCCTCACCCGCGAGGGGTACGGATTTCAGCCCGAACTTGGTGGGACGGGAGAAGCACTCCGGGGCATGAGCCTCCGGGGAAACCTGTCCGTTGCCGGCCTTCCATCTTCCTTCAATCGCTCCGCGAGCGCGGCCCTGCGCGCCTACCCCTCACGGTCCGGCCGCCGGAAGCTCGATCCCGACGCGCGCTCCGGCGAGCGGGCGGTTGACGGCATGCATCCTGCCGCCGGCCGCTTCCACGATCGCGCGGCAGGTCGGAAGCCCCGCGCCGCGCGCGGATGTCGGCTGGCCGCCATTGGGCTCCTGGATTCGCGCCGGGACCGGTGGCGCCAAGATGCGCTCCAGGATCGCCGACGGAAGCCCCGGCCCGCTATCCTCCACCGTGAGCACCAGCCACACCGTCTCTGGCCCCGTGGCATGGAAATCGTCGAGATTTACGGCGATCTTTCCGCCGGCCGGCATCGCCTCGACCGCGTTTTTTACCAGGTTGACCAGTACGCACGTCAGGTCTTCCCGCGTCAGATTCACCGGCAACGCTCCACCACGAACCGCGACAGTCAGCGCGACGGTGGGCCCGGCCAGCGCCGCCAGCAGGTTGCGCTTGGACTCCAGCTCGGCGGCCAGGTTCTCGATCCGGTCCGCCGGCAACCGATCCATCCGCCCGGCCTGCGCCATCCGCCCCGTGTCGCCATCCCTTTGGTAGCCCAGAAAGAACGGCGGTCGCCGGTCGCCGCTATCCGGGATACCGCGAAGATCGCGCGCTGCCAGCTTCTCGGCCAGCCGCCTGCATGCCGCCGTTATTTGCCGCAACTCGCCGCCGTAGTGAACGTCCGACGCGGCCAGCACCCCCGGCTCCTCGATCAGTCCGCAGTAGAGCTCCAGCGCCGCCGCCAGGTTGCGCGCTTCGCACGCCAGCTCCCCGATTGCTTCGCCCGGCAGCACGGCAATCGTCTCCCCGCCCGCTGCAAGGGGAGGGCTTTGGCTGCCGCCAAACGCGACGTTGTTTCCCAGTGGGTCCATAACCGGTCTCTCCCTTTTTTTTTGAACCGCGTTTTTCCACTTTTGCTCCGGCGGGGCAAAGAGCGTTCCCTTCCGCCGCAGCCGTCGTTGCGGTTCCCGTTCTCGATTTGCACATCTGGGAATTGCGATTGTTCAGTACACGTCGCGTGCCAAAATAAAACGCCTTGGCTAAGTTCCTGATAAGGGAAGAGCTGACTGTCCAGTTCCGTGACAGGCGCTCCGCTGCGGAACCGGCCGAACGGTTCCAAAATGGGACGAAGCTGCGCATTCGCAGGATGCTATCTGGCAGATAAGAAAGCCGTTGGCTCTCATTTTCCGCATTCGGGAGCGTCCACGGCCGATTCCTGTTTTGGGACCGCCATTCCTCCCGACTTCGCTGCCTTCTCGCGGCCTTCGTCCCTTACAATCGCCTTATGCTCGCTGCCGGCCCACCCGCTCACTTCCGTCCCGGCGGCAGGGCCCCCCAGGAACTTCGACCGCTTTCGCTCATCCCCGGCTTCGTGCAGACGGCCGAGGGCTCGGTGCTGGTCTCGCTAGGCAACACGCGCGTGCTGACCAACGCCACCGTCGAGCAAGGAGTCCCGGCGTGGCTGCGCAACTCGGGGCGCGGCTGGGTGACGGCCGAGTATGCCATGCTGCCTCGCTCCACCGTCACCCGCACCCCGCGCGAGAGCGAGCGCGGCCGCATCGGCGGGCGCACTCACGAAATTCAGCGCCTGATCGGCCGCAGCCTGCGCTCGGTGGTCGACATGCAGCTTCTGGGTGAACGGACGGTCATCCTCGACTGCGACGTCCTCCAGGCCGACGGCGGCACGCGCACCGCGGCGATCACCGGCGCGGCCGTCGCGCTGTCGATTGCCCTCAACGCGCTGGTCGAAGCCGGTGCGCTGGCCCGATCGCCGATGAAACAGTTCGTCGCCGCCACTTCGGTCGGCATCGTCGACGGCACGCCGCTGCTCGATCTCTGCTATGAAGAGGACTCCGCCGCCGAGGTGGACATGAACGTGGTGATGACCGCCGACGGCGGCCTCGTTGAGACGCAGGCCACGGCGGAGAAGGGTAGCTTCACCCGCGCGCAACTCGGCGAACTGATCGACCTGGCCGAGTCGGGGCTGAAAGAGATCTTTGCCGTGCAGCGCGCGACGCTGGGGCAATCCTGTCGATAGAGGCTTCGCAAACCAATCGGCCGCGGAAATCAACCGGCTCACATCTGGCGCCCCATGGGCCGGTCCCGGCGAGAATTCTCCACTGCCGCGGTTTCCAAACGGTACCCTACGGGTGAACCCTGCTGATATGAAAACAGCGTAAGGAGCCGTCCATGTCCGTCAAGTCGTTCCTTATCGGAATTGCGTTGGACGTTGTCATTCTTCTGCTGCTGGGGTGGCTGCTGTTCCGAAAAGCGCGTCTTGACTGGTTCGGCAGCCATCTTCGGGATTTGCCCGCCGGGCGTCTGAGATATCTTTTGGCGGCGCGATTCCTGCGCATGTCCTGCGTCGGCTTTCTGGTCGATCTCGTCCTCGGGGGAAGCATGTCGCGGCCGCTGGTGTTGCTCTTCGCCTTTCTCTTCGGACTCTGCGGACCGGTGGTTCTGCTGCTGCGCCAACGCCCTCCCTTTCAGCGATTGCTGTTGATCGTACCGATCATTTTCATCCTGTATGGAATCGCCATCGTTCACGGGCGTGGCGCCGATCTGCCGGCTTCCACGCGGGCTGCGGCCTACCGCTTCGATGCTTTCTCCATCTTTGCCACGGCCATGGCCGGCGCATTCTTCACCACCCGCCATATCAACACCGAGGGAGCGCGTCAGCTTCGCGCCGAAACCGAGCTCGAAGCCGCCCACGCCGTGCAGCAGGTTCTGGTCCCGGACGAGGTTCCGAGCCTGCCTGGATTCCGGATCGAGAGCGTCTATCGCCCTGCGAGCGAGGTGGGCGGAGACTTCTTTCAGATTCTGCCCACAGCGCGCGGCGGGGCGCTCGTCGCCATCGGCGACGTGAGCGGCAAGGGCATGCCGGCGGCCATGACGGTGTCGCTGCTGGTAGGCGCATTTCGCACCCTGGCCGATTCCACCGCCAGCCCGGGCGAGATTCTGGCGGCCATGAATCGCCGCATGCTGGTCCGCAGCAAGGACGGATTCACGACCTGCCTGGTGTTGCGCGCCGATCCCGACGGCGCCTTGACGGTAGCCAATGCCGGGCATCTGCCGCCGTATTGCAATGGCGAGGAACTGGCCGTCCCCAGCGGCCTTCCCCTTGGTCTGGAGGCTCAATCGAACTATGAGGAAGCCCGGTTCGAATTGCGGCCCGGCGCTCAGCTCACGCTGCTCACCGACGGCGTGGTGGAAGCGCGCTCCGCCGCCGGGGAGCTCTTCGGCTTCGCACGCGCACAGACATCGAGCCGCAAAAGCGCCGAGCAAATTGCGGAAGCCGCGCGTGCCTTCGGCCAGGAGGATGACATCACGGTGGTCACCGTCGCCCTCGCCGGCGCGGCAACGGTCACGGCCTAGGCCAACGACCGCTTGAATTGGTAACGCCTGGGTACCCCATCCCTTCGCCGCATTTGTTCTTGCCGCAAGGATGGGACAAACAAATTCACGCGGTCATAACATCCGGCGGACGCCATGCGTTCATTTAGAGTGGAGGCCATGCCCAGCCGGCACAGCAAAGCCACCATCGTCGGCGTGGCGGTCGTCTCGATGGGCTTGGCTGCGCTTCTTCACGAGGGTCTCGGCCACGGCGTCACGGCGTGGCTGCGCGGCGACGTGGTCACGCAGCTCACCAGCAATCATCTCTCCGATCAAAAGGCCGATCGCCTGGTCGACGCCGGCGGCACCCTCGTCAATCTCCTCACCGGCGCCATCGCCCTGGCCGCGAGCTTTCGCGCCCGTCCCAACCTGCGCTTCTTCCTGTGGTTTTTTGCCGCGGTGAGCCTGCTGGATGGGTCGGGCTACTTTCTGTTTTCGGGCGTCGCGGGAGTCGGCGACTGGGCCGCATTCATCGCGGGCCTGCCGCGCCAAGCCGTCCTGCGCGCGGCTATGGCGATCTTCGGCGCCGTCTTCTATTACCTGTGTGTGAAGCTGCTCGCCGCCGGCATACGGCCCTTCGTGGCCACCTCGTCTGAGTACAACACCTTGGGCCGGCTTCCGTACTTCGCCGCCTGCATCTTCTATTGCATTGCCGGCGCCCTCGATCCGCTGGGCATCCGGCTGCTCTTCCTGTCCACCATCCCCGCAGCCTTCGGAGGCTTGTCGGGTCTGCTCTGGGCCGGCCGGCTTTTGCCGAAGACCGACCCGGCGGAGCCTCTGGCCGTCACGCCCGCTCCCATCTGGTGGTGGACAGCCGCGATCTTCGGCCTCGCCTTTGTGGTGGTACTCGGCCACGGAATCAACTTCGGCCACTCTAGCAATTCCTGAGTCACTGTATCCCGAAGTCGCTATACTTGAGTCGACGCGACCCCAAGGAGCGGCGACCTTGCACTAAACCCAAAAGGCCACAGCAACTCAGGAATTGCCGTAAGCGAATGACAGTTTGGATTTGTACCCCTTGGGTGCCGGGAGCCCGAGTGGCTCCGGTCCGTGGACCCGGACATTGCGTCAAAGATAAGTTAACTGCAAGGCAGCCTCACGAGAAGGATTCACCGGCTCAGTCCGGGCGTTCACCTCTATTTATGGCCGGCGGTCTTCTCCGGCCTTAGGCGTGACTCTCGCATGGATGAGTTCACTTCTTCGCGGCGAACGCGCATGGGCCGGGAAGTCTGCTCAGCACGTTCCTGCCCAGCTCGATGAGCGCATCGTTTTGGGTCGCGAGTGGATCCTCATTGCGAACGACGAGATAGTAGCGGCCCGTGGCGGTTAGTATCTCGGCTGGCGAGACACTGGCAAGGCAACCGCCGGCGAGTTGCTTCTCCTCATTGGGGCGCCGGCTATTGAGGTAAACACGCGACGCGGCCGAGGCATCCTTCATCTCGTAGAGCTCGACGATGAACCGCTCGTTTCCCCGGCCGTAGCGTCGGACGTAGAGCGCGGAGAAGCCTTCCTTCAAGTAGAGGTCCGCCCCGCCATCTATGTATGTGTAGAGTGTCGCGCCCGTGTAGCTCTCCGGTTGTTCGATGTCTGCAAGACCGCCGAGCGCCGCGCCGGAAGGCAAAGGACCGGCCCCACGGCATGCCCAAAGTCCAAGCGCCAGCATGCACGCTGCCGCGGCGCGGCCAACCCGTCTCATGCGCGGATCTCCACGACCTTGACGGCATCCAGGTCCGCCTTGCCCAGACCGAGAGCGGCTGCGTGTCTGAGCTGCGGGGCCACCATGTCGAGTGTGAACGTCTCGTCGTGCTTGGCCATCAGGCGAGCGCAATAGGCGTCGACTGCCGCCATGTCGCCGCTCAGGATGAGCTTGTTGACGCCCCGGACAATCTCGGCGCCACCGCCTAGCCCCGGACCACTGCGCGCCAGGATCGCGCGGGCGTCTACGATGTTCAGCTGCGGCCTGACCGCGTCGGCGAAATGGACCAGGCGCTGGTGCATCAGCCCGGACCGGCCCTCGCTGTCCTTCGTATGAACGAGCATCCGGTCGGCCATGGCAACTGAGCCGAAATGCATCTTGAGAGCGCAGGTGAAGTTGACCCACTCGTGGCGCTTCACCACCGGCAGGCTGACGACGATCGGCGCCTCGTAGAGAAGCCGATGAACAGCCACTGGCTTTGCGATCGGCCAAGCCGGATTCTGGACAAAGACGAATTCGTCCGGATCGGCAAAATCCCGGGCAAGAACGGGCACGCCGCCTTGCGTGAGCTTGTCCAGGACTCCCAGGCGCCGCAACATGCGTTCCGGCGGAATGGCCGCGCTCAATCGGGTCCCGGAGGAGTCAAAGAGGCTGGTCTTACTCACGCCCGCGCTCTTCAGCTCGGCGGCCACTGCCAGGACGAATTCGGGGGCGGTCGTCACCGGATAGGGCTGCGACATCACGTAGTTGCCGCGAAAGATCGCCTCGCGACCCAACTTCGCCAGCGGATCAAGTCCTCCCAAGGCCTCGATCCCCGCGCGCAGCATGGCATGCAAATCCTCGCCCTCCACGGCGACGAGCAAAGGCTTGCCGTCGGCGACAAACGGATTGGGCGGCGCCGACTTGCACGCGCGCGTTGTGAGGTGACGCCCCCACTCAAACGCTGCCGATGCCGTCGCGAGGGCGCCGGCGCCCATGCGAAGAAAGCCCCGGCGATCGAGCTGCTTAGGAACGGACAAAGTGCTCATGACGCCCCTCCTGCCACTCGACGGGCATCCAGCCAGCGGCCGGCGACCGCAGCGCCGGTCATCAAGAGCAACCCAAAGCCGACTGCCCCGCCAAGCATGGTCTGAGCTGCCACTCGCGAATCGTTCAGTCCCATCGCGGTCAGGAAGGTGACCAGCATGCCGGCCGCGACGCCGACGGAGCCCAGCAACGGTGCGGCAACAATGAAGGCGATCTTGGCGCGACGCCGGCGAAACGCGCCAGCGCCCACCACGCCGATCGCCAAGCCGGCCACGGGCCAGGCAATCAGCGGCGAGAAAAAGGAATGACCAAGCTGGACTGCAGCCACGCTGACCATCGCAGCGCAGACCGCACCTAAAAGCGCCGCGCGTGGCTGACGATTGAGCAGGCCCAAGGCGATCGCAGTCGCCCCGACCGCGCAGGCAGAGCGTGGAGCCCAGGAGCCCATGAAACCGCCCAAGATCCAGCCCAAAGCCGAGAAGCCGAGTCCTGCAACCGCCCAGAGCAACAGTGGATGGCTTCGGTACGGCTGCTCCGTTCCGTCACCGGAGACTTTAGTAGGAAAGAAGAAAGCCCCTATAGGTGCCAAAAAAGCTGTTCGCATGACGCTCTTCGTACCCCCGATCGGCGCCATTACAGATCCACCTAATTGTACGCTCAGCGCATTGGAAAGTTCCGTGCAGGTCGCTTTAGGA
>JASHTH010000207.1 GCA_030040655.1 Acidobacteriaceae bacterium
ACATGTTTCTGAATCACGGTGTCGCCGGTGCTGGAAGGTAAGTAATAGCCGTTTGTCCAGATCGCCGGACGCGGATAATCCGGAAACAAGGGGCGGTTGAATTGGTAACGGTAATAGGTCCCCATCGGATCCGGGCTCGTGCTGACGGCGTAGCACATGCCGTAGGGGGCATCCGGTTGGTCGGCGGGCTTGCGAAAGATCGGAACCACGAAGAGCCACCGGCTCGCGAGCTGGTCGAAGCGCACCACCGCGTCGCCGCTGACCTGCGTCTCGCAGGGCCCGCCGAAGCCGGCAAAGAGCGTGTTGGTCACGACGGGGCCGAACAGGGATTTGCCGGTTTCAGGATGCTCCGCACTTTTCTTCGCGAAGATCGCCAGCCGTGAATTGACGACCTGGACGATTTCGTTCGGACCCACGGCCAGGCTGTTGTCGGAGGGATTGCGCGCCTCCATCTTGCCCTGCGGCCCTTCGAAGCCGGCTCCCAGCCCGTCGAAGCTCGCCACAAGCACGGCGGCCGGTCGCGTGCCCTGGTTTACCTGCTCGACCGCGGCGCCGGCCGGGCCGATTGTCGCCGGGGGCGGAGGTTCCATGGGTGTCGCCACGGGTGCGGTGGTCGCGCGATGGCGATCCGGACGGGGAGGAATGCGATAGGCGGCGTACAGCTGCGGGAGCGGCGCGGAACGATCGAACTTGACCGGGGGATTCACGATGGTATGTCCCGGCTGCCACGCCGAGGCATCGGGCGGGGACGCGGGCTTTGACGCCTGGCCAGCGGCGCGGTGCACAACTTCGCCGGAAAGCACAAGCGTGAGGACTACACCGGCTGCCAGGCGGCATTTCTCTAGTGGGATCGCGCGCTTTCGTGAGCGCCCGAGCAGGATCATCGTTTCCCTCTCTACATTTGGGTTTTTTCTTTGCAGGTTGAGGCGGCTCAGCGCGCGAACGGCGTGCTGCGTACCTTGGGCAGATGGTTCAGCGCATGCTGCACCTGGCGGCGCGTATCTTCGAGCTCTGCGCCCGTCACTTGCATGCGCGGCGGCCGTACGCGCGCGCAGCCTGTGCCGGTTTCCTGCTGGACCTGCTTGATGAGCTGAATGAATTTCGGAACAGTATCCATGCGCAGCAGGGGTAGAAACCACCGGTAGAGCGCAGAGGCTTCCTCGTGACTGCCTGCGATTGCCGCATCGAACAAAGCGACCGACTCCGCGGGGAATGCGTTCACCAGACCGGCCACCCAGCCCACGGCGCCTGCCGCGATACCTTCCACAATCAGGTCGTCGACACCGACAAAGATGTGCAACCGGTCTCCAGTCAGCGCGCGGATGGCGGTGACACGACGCACGTCGGTGCTCGATTCCTTCACCGCGACAAAGTTCGCGTGCTCGGCGGCGAGCTCCGCGATCTGCTCGGGAAGGAAATCGGTTCCGTAAGAAACGGGATTGTTGTAGAGCATGCATTCGAGCGACGTGGCGCGAAAGATGGCTGCGATGTGCGCCTTCATTTCGCGCCAGTCGCCGCGATAGACGTAGGGCGGCAACACCATCAGTCCCGAACATCCCGCTTGCTCCGCCGCTTTGGCCAGGGCGACGGCTTCGGCGGTCGCAAGCGCGGAGACGGCCCCGACCACGGGAGCGCCCTTCGCGGCTGCGACGATATTGCGGAGGATGGCTTCCTTTTCGGAAAACGAGAGCGTGGCGGCTTCTCCGAGCGAGCCAAGCGCAATGATGCCGGTGCATCCGTTGCCCAGCAGCCACTGCACATGACGGCTCGCAAAGGCGTGATCCACCTGGAGCTGCTCATTGAAACATGTCGTCATTGCGGGCATAACGCCATACCACTTCATGCCGGCTCCTTTGCATTTTCTTCAATTCCCGCATTCACAACAGCTATATCGGAGGCAACGTTTATGAAGAGATGCCCGCCGGAAAAGGATCCCCCGGCTGCAGAATCAGCTTGCATTCCGATGTAATGAACGCCGATCCGGTGATGTTGGGAATGACTTCGCCACCGGCGCCGTTGCGCCAGCGATACGATCCCTCGAACCAGGTGCCGAGAATTCCTTCCTGCCGCCACGTCTGCCCCGGCGCCAGTTTCCCGTCGGCGGCCAGGCAGGCCAGCTTGGCGCTGGTTCCGGTTCCGCACGGCGAGCGGTCGTAGGCTTTGCCCGGGCAGAGAACGAAATTGCGGCTGTTCATCCCAGGCCGCGAAGCAGCAGTAAATAGCTCCACGTGGTCGATCTCCTCGCCACCGGCTCCCGTCACGCCCTGATCGCGAAGGGCGCAGCGGATCGCCCAGGTGTATTCCGTCAGCGCCTCGCGGTTGGCCAGCGCCAGTTCAAAGGGCGCGTTTTCGACGAGAAAGAACCAATTCCCTCCCCAGGCAATCTCGCCGGCGACCGGCCCGTATCCCGGAACGTCAATCACTACGCCTTTGCGGTGTCGGTAGCTGGCGACATTCTCGACGGTCACCCGGCCATCGCCGTGCAGGGTCGCACGCACCACGCCCACGGGCGTCTCGATGCGATGGTCTCCTGGCTGGATGCGGTGCAGATGGGCCAGCGTGGCCACGATGCCGATGGTTCCGTGACCGCACATGCCCAGGTAGCCGACATTGTTGAAGAAGATGACAGCGGCCGCGCAGTCAGGATCGGCGGGCTTCAGCAGCAGAGCGCCCACCAGGACATCGGAGCCGCGCGGCTCACGGATCACGGTGGAGCGAAAATCGTCGTGCTTGACGGCCAGCCGCCGAAGGCGCTCAGCGGCGGTTCCTTTCCCAAGGGGCGGACCGCCGGAAATCACAACCCGCGTCGGTTCTCCGGCTGTATGAGAATCGATGACTCGAATGGCTCGCATACCATTAGCACTATACCGAGTTGTCTACAATTCTGGATACTGAATTTACAATGAATGAGAACGGATTGGGCCCTTTGGGCGTACAATTCCCTGCTATCATCCGGGAGTTCTTGAACGATGCCATCCCAAGTCACCGGCAACAAACAAGCTCACCGCTCCAAAGTGGACCACGGCGGGAACAGCCTGCGAAAGGCTTTCTATGAGATTCGCCAACTGATCGTCCACGGGAGGCTCTCGCCCGGTTCCTGGATCGTCGAAGCCGACCTGGCGCGTCACCTTTCCATGAGCCGCACCCCGGTGCGCAGCGCCCTGCACCTGCTGCAGCGGGAGGGTTACGTCCTGGAACACAAAAACACGCGGAAGTCGCGCATGATCGTGGCTCCGCTGACGAAGGAAGATGCCGGAGAACTCTATTCCATCATCGGTCACGTCGAGGGCCTGGCCGCCCGGCGCACCGCGGCCCTGCCGAAAGCGGAGCGCATGAAGATCGTCGCCAAACTCAAGGGTTATAACAATCAACTGCGGGAAATCCTGACGGCCCGGGATTCGCGGGCGGCAGGCATCTTCGATCTCGATCGCAGCTTCCACCGGACGATCATCGACTCCGGCGCCGGCCCTCGCCAGCTCGCCCTGCACAGGTCCATCGAACCTCAGGCCGAACGCTATTGGCGCCTTTATGCCAGCTCGATCATCAACGATCTTCACCTTTCCGTGGCGGAGCACGACGAGATCATCGCCGCCATCGTCGCCGGCGATCCCGACCGCGTGGAGCGCGGCCTCCAAACCAACTGGGAAAACGGCTGCCGCCGCCTTGCCCGCGTGATCGACATCTTTGGCGAACGGGGAAGCTGGTGAACTCAAGCTTCAGTGCGGCTCCTCGGTATCGCCGATCCTACCGCCTACGCGGCCCTGGCGTGCGTTTGCGCTCGCTGGGGCTATCGTCAGGATCGTGCCCCGAACTTCCTAGCGCCGCTCGCTCGCAGCCCGTGGGGAATCCCGGCAATCGGGGATGAAAAGCACACCTCCAGACGGTCAGGGTGCGTTTTGGGCTTGACAGACGGCATGCGGTATTGTACACAATCGTCTCTAATCGATTTGTGTACTACATCCCGCGCCGGAGTCTTTCTCCAGCCCCTTCGGACTGCGAGCGCCGGGTGCCAGGCCAGACAAAGAAATGGTGTTCGGCAGTGCTTCTGGAGGACAGATGACACGGAGAAACTGCATTCTCCTTCCCCTACTGCTGGCCGCGTTGTTTGCGGTTTCACGCCTCGCCTCCGGTCAGGCTTCCACCGCGGGAGCTTTGTCGGGTACGGTGACGGATCCCTCCGGCGCCGCAATCGTGGGCGCCAACCTCACGCTGAGCCAGCCGTCTACCGGCTTCAGCCGTACGGTCGTCGGAGGGAGCAGCGGCGTCTACACCTTCCCCGATCTCATCGCCGGGCAGTACGTGCTCACGGTCAAAGCCAGCGGCTTTGCCGACGCAGTCTACAACGACGTCACGGTGGTGACCGGCCGGGTGATGAACCTCGATATCAAAATGAGGGTCGGCTCAGCCACCCAGACCGTGGAAGTCTCGAGCCTGGGCGAGGTACTGGAGACGACCACGAATACGCTGGCCACCACCATCAGCCCAGAGGCAGTGCAGGATCTTCCCCTCAACGGCCGGGACGCGCTGCCCTTCGCGCAACTAGTCTCGGGTGCGCAGAGCGGAGGGGATCAGCGGTTTGAGACCTACAACGCCATGCCGAATGGGGCGATCAACATCACCGTGGATGGCATGAACGACAACTTCCAGCGCTTCCGCACGTCGACCACCGGCTTTTTCGATGCGGCACCCCTGCGCATCGGCGCCGTCGATGAGTTCACGGTCTCGACCACCGACCTGACCGCCGACGCCGGCGCGGAAGGGGGCGCCACGCTGCGTTTCGAGCTCAAGCGCGGCACCAACCAATTCCACGGAAACGCCTTTTGGCAGACGCAGAACAGCGCCTTCAATGCGAACACCTTTTACAACGATGCCCAGAATCCGGTGATTCCCAAGTCTCCCTATCACACCAACGATTTTGGCGGCAGCGTCGGCGGGCCGATCTGGAAGGACAAGATCTTCTTCTTCGTCAACTACGAGCAGGAATATGTTCCCGGCAACCTGACGGGCTTCGCTTCAGTTCTGACCCCGGCGGCGGAGGCGGGGAGCTTTACCTACACGGGAACGGATAACGCGCAGCATACGGTGAACTTGCTCAGCATTGCGGCGAAAAACGGCTTCACGTCGACGATCAATCCCCTGATCGCGAGTGAATTTCAGCAGATCAACTCCAGCGTCTCCAAAGCCATTTCGCAAACTCCTACGATTCTGCCGTACGAGAACGACATTGCATGGCAGTACCGGTGGAATTACGACCAAATCTATCCAACCGCGCGCATCGATTACAAGATCACGCCCAAACTCCAATGGCATGCCGCCTATGACGTGGAATGGCGTACTTATCCGGGGACTCAGGTCTATCCTAGCGATCCCAACGTCAACGGATCCTTCAATTCCACCTACTCGACCTTCACCACCGGCCTCAGCTGGACGATCAAGAATAACCTGGTCGACCAGCTCAATGCCGGGTTGTTGAACACGCAGGAAGAATTCAACGTGGGCAACTCCTTCAATCCGTTCACCGCCGAAAGCGACATCATCATTGAGTCGCCTTCGTTCGTGAACGGCGCGGGAGCATCCGGCAACGGCGGCGGCATTCTTACTCCCTGGATTCCCAATTACATGCTGCCGGAGCCGCGCAATAATCCGGTGCGCGACTTGAATGATCTGGTGACCTGGACCCACGGGAAGCACTCGCTCACCTTCGGCGGCGACTGGCGCAATTCGACCGACTTCGATACCGGCATCGACGATCCTCCGGGATACTACCTGGGCATCAACAGCCTCGATCCGGCCGTGAACATGTTCAACTCCACCAATTTCCCGGCGATGAATTTCAACGAGACCAACCAGCAGGATCTGACCAACGCCGAGGATCTCTATGCAACTCTGGTCGGACGCGTGAGCAGCGTGTATGGCGACAACTACGTGAACTCCGCGACGCATGCCTACCAGACGCTCGGCATCTTCAAGCAACCGGAAGCGCAGACCGTCGGCGGCGTCTACGTGCAGGACGCCTGGCGCATGATGCCGCACCTCGCATTTAACTTTGGCTTCCGCTGGCAGCTCTCCGGTGCGGTGCACAACACCAATGACACTTACACCAATCCGACGTATGCCAACCTGCTTGGACCTTCGACTGAGCTCTTCCATCCTGGCCAGCTAAATGGGGTGCTAAACCCGCAGATCGCGCTGCGGCCCTCGCCTTACAGCGGCGACATGCGCGAGCCGGCTCCGAACTTCGGTTTTGCCTGGAATCCCGTTTTTGGCGACGGATTCCTCGGCAAGCTGGCCGGGGGAACCAAGCTGGTAGTGCGGGGCGGCGCGGCGGTGACCTGGTACGACGAAGGCTGGACGACCTTCGAGCAGGCAACCGAGTACTCCGACCCGGGCGATACGCAAGTCGCGTATCTGAACGCCGCGGCGCCCAACCAGCCCACTCCTGGCGAGTTCCCCGCCGGCTCGCTGAGCCTGGGAGCCACGCCCGCGCTCAATGTGTCGCCTACAAGTTTCAGCTTCCCGGTGCCGGAGTCCGGGTTCACCTTTGGCTATCAGCCTTTCGCCACCGTCGATCCGAATATTCGCTCGCCGTACATCGAGAACTGGTACTTCGGCGTTCAGCGAGAGTTCCCGGGGAACACTGTCCTTGAAGTCAACTACGTGGGCAATCACTCGGTGCACGAGTGGGAGAACTACGACCTGAACGAAGTGAATATCTTTGAGAACGGTTTCTTGAGCGAATTCAAGGCGGCGCAGGCCAACCTGGCGGCCAACCATGGGACAAGTTTTGCCGACAACACCAAGGCAGCGGGCGTCAGCAGCCTGCCGATGATGGATCAAGCCTTCGGTACGGGCAGTTCGGCGTTCACCAATCCAAGCTTCATCTCCTATGTACAAACCGGTCAGGCCGGCGCGCTGGCCAATGCCATCGCCACCAGTCCTACTTACTTCTGTAACCTGGTGGGAAACGGCGGCGGGGCTTTCGCGCCCTGCAGCTACGCGTCGAGTACGCCGTATCCCATCAATATCTTTCAGGCGAACCCCTACGCGACCGGGGAACCCATCGCAGTTCTGTCCGACCCGGGCAGCGAGTCCTATAACGGACTGCAGGCGCAGGTGAAGCACCCGGCGGGCCATGGGTTGATGCTGATGGCCAACTACGCCTACAGTCATGCCTTCACGAACCGCTACATCGGCGACTACTACACCGCCGACGAAGCGCTCGAGAACTTCACCACTCTGCGCGATCCGAGGATCAACCGGTCACCTTCTCCCTACGATCAGCGGCATACCTTCCGCACGTTTGCCCTGTATACGCCGCCAGTCCACACGGGAAACCGTCTCCTTAGCGAAGCCGTTACCGGCTGGACGGTGGCGCCGATCTTCGAATGGCAAACCGGTCGCAACTTCAAACTCCTCGGCGAAACCAACACCTACAACGACTACGATTCCTCGTATCCGGATGCCAGCGACTCCGGCGTCGTCCTCAGCGGCGTTACGCCAAAGCAGCTCCAGAGCAAGGTCGGCTACTATCCTGGCCCCAACAGCTCCACCCCGCGCCTCCTGATGGACCCGACGGTGTTTACCAATGGCGACATCCTTCCCGAAACGACGCCCGGTCAACTCGGCCAATTTGTTTTCCTGCATGGCCCGCAGATCGTCAATACGGATTTTTCCGTCACCAAGGTGTTTCCCATCTTTGAACAATTGAAGATGAATATCCAGGCGGTGATGTTGAATCTCTTCAACCATCCGCAGTGGGCGGTGGTCGACGGCTACTCGGGCGGGACCAACAACCCGGCGCAATATGTCGGAGTGCAGAACAATCCGGCGGTGCCGGGCACGCAGACCAACCCTGAATACCTGGGTTCCGGTGGTTCACGCGACATCCAGTTCCGCGTTCAGCTAGTATTCTGAGCAGCCTGTTTCCGACCGGGTAGCGCCGTCGCCGGGGGTCGATCGCTTCTGGGGCGCGGCGTTTGCGCCGGTCGGGCAGGATTCCATCGACCGTTCTTCGGGGAGGCACATGCAGCGGCGCACCGTTTTCCAGGCAGGAAGCCTGATCGGTTTCCTGTTGGTGGCTTGTTCGAGTTTCGGCCAGGTTACTGCAGCGGATTTCGATCGCGCGCTCGACATTCAGGAAAAATACAACAAGCTCGCCATCAGCCTGCCCGAGCCGCCGGTCTGGCAGGAGTCTTCGGATACGTTTGTTTATCGCAAGACCATCGAGGGCGGTCACGAGTTCGAGTTGGTCGACGCCGCCGCGCAGACCAAGCAGCCGGCTTTTGACCATGCAAAACTCGCCGCGGCGCTATCGAAAGAAAGCGGAAAATCCTACCAGGCCGCCACCCTGCCCTTCGCGCGCTTCCACTTCGTTTCCGGCCGCGCCGCGATCGAATTCTCAGCCGACCAAGCGCGCTGGCGTTGCGACCTCGCAGCCTACACCTGCGCAAAAGAGGCCGCGCTGCATCCCGGCGGAGAGAGCGGTGACGACTACGGCTACGACGATACTCCGCCAGCGGTCAACGATCCCGGGCGCGCCGAAGCTTCGCCGGATGGCCAGTGGCTCGCGTACACTCAAAACTACAACGTCCACGTGCGCTCAAAAGACGGTAAGCAGACCCTCGATCTCAGCGAAGATGGGTCCGAGGGCAATTACTACGCAGTGAGCACGATCGTCTGGTCGCCCGATTCAAAGTGCCTCGTTGCGTATCGCATTCGCCCTGGCTATCACCGGGTGCTTCGCTACATCGACGCGGCTCCGTCCGATCAGCTGCAGCCGGAATATCCGGCGATGGTCTATCCTAAACCCGGCGACGCCCTCGCCCGCCCTCAGGTCGTGATGTTCGATATCGCGGCGAAGCGCGAGATCCCGATCGACGCCGCTCTCTATCCGAATCCGTTCGATTTGTCGCCCGCACAGTGGTGGAAAGACAGCCGGGGCTTCACGTTCGATTACAACCAGCGCGGGCACCAGCTCTACCGCGTGATTGAAGTCGATGCGCACACAGGCGAGGCGAGAGCGCTCATCACCGAGCAAAGCTCCACCTTCATCAACTACGAGCCGCTGGTCGACAACCAGTACGACACGGGCAAGATTTACCGTCACGATGTGGACGACGGAAAAGAGATCGTCTGGGCTTCGGAGCGCGACGGCTGGGAGCACCTCTATCTACTCAAAGGGCAAACGGGCGATGTCGAGAACCAGATCACCAAGGGGAACTGGGTAGTGCGCGCCGTCAATTACGTCGACGATCGGAAGCGCCAGATATGGTTTCAAGCCAGCGGCGTCAACCCGGGAGAAGACCCGTACTACGTGCACGGGTACCGCATCGGCTTCGACGGCAGTGGACTTACGCCGCTCACGCCTCTCGAAGCGAATCACCGCCTTGAGTTTTCGCATGACGGCAAATACTACGTCGATCTGTGGTCGCGGATCGATCTGGCGCCCACGCTGGCGCTGTATCGCACCGAAGACAACAAGCAGCTCATGCTTCTCGAGCAAACGGACATCGGCAAACTCGTCGCCGCGGGTTGGCATCCGCCGGAGGTATTCACGGCAAAAGGCCGCGATGGCGTGACCGAGATCTGGGGACTCATCTACCGCCCGGCCAACTTCGACCCCAAGAAGAAATACGCCGTCATCGAGGACATCTACGCCGGCCCGCAGGGTTCCTTTGTTCCCAAATCGTTCACGACGTACACCGAGCCGCTGACGCAGCTTGGATTTGCCGTCGCCCGGATCGACGGCATGGGCACGAATAATCGCTCCAAGGCCTTTCACGACGTGGCGTGGCACAATCTGAAGGACGCCGGCTTTCCCGACCGCATTCTCTGGCATAAAGCGGTCGCCGAGAAATATCCCTGGTATGACATCTCGCGCGTCGGCGTCTTTGGCACCTCTGCCGGCGGACAGAGCGCCATGGGGGCGCTGCTTTTCCATCCGGAGTTCTATAAAGTCGCCGTTTCCAACAGCGGCTGCCACGACAATCGCATGGACAAGATCTGGTGGAATGAACAATGGATGGGCTGGCCGGTCGGCCCACAGTATTCCGAGTCATCGAATGTGGACAACGCCTGGCGTTTGCAGGGCAAGCTCATGCTAATCACCGGTTTGATGGACCACAACGTCGATCCTGCCTCGACGTTCCAGGTGGCCGACCGGCTTATCAAGGCCCATAAAATATTCGACCTGGTCGTCGTTCCCGAGGCCGATCACGGGACACGCGGCCCCTGGGCGCGCTATACGAATCGCAATCTCTTCGACTACTTTGTGCGCAATCTCCTCGACGAGCCGATCCCTGACTGGAACACTCTGCCTGTACCTTCGTCGACTGCGGCCGCTTCTGAAGAGCCGAGCGAAGATTGATCCGAAATCCGAATCGCCTCACGATGCCGAGATGTGAACGTTCATGACAAGCGCCTGCGGCCGCGCGCGGTCACAGCTTTTCAGAACAATCGGCGCGTTTTGCTTTTTCTTAAGCCAGGTACGCACATGGCGATCCTGCCGCGGGAAAGAGTCTTTCACCCCAATCCCGCGGCGCATTTCCAACCATCCAGGTCGACCGCAATACAGCCGGTTTGCCGGCTCGCGCCCTCAAAAGTAGAACTTGCCGCCGAACTGGATTTCGCGCGGATCGTGCGATGAAATGGCCTGGCCAAAGTTGTACGTGGCGTCGGTAGTGGTGCCGAGGCCCGCAAAACTGTTGTGGTTGAAAGCGTTGAAGAACTCGCCTCGGAGCTGGAATCGTGCGCGATCCCCGAAGTTGATGTTCTTGATCGCGGAGAGATCCCACAGGTTCAAGCCCGGACCGAGGAACACGCCGTTCCCCGCCCGCCCGAAGTGCCCCCACGCATCAGTAAAAGAACTGGCAGAAAACCAATTCAATAGCGTCTTTGCTTTCTTAACCGGCGCAACGATGTCGGGGCGGGGGGCAATGTCGCTCGCGTCCATGTTGAGCCCGCCGGGATAAAGGCCGGTACTGGGGCAAGCGTTGGTGGAAATGATGCTGGTGATGTAAGCGCAGTCGCCGCTATCGAAGTTATCGAAAAACTGCGTTACGTTTTGCGACGTGCCGGAGATAAACTGAGTGATTCCGGAGACCTCCCAGCCGCCCAGCACGTGCCCCACGACTCCATTCTGATTCTTGTAAAA
>JASHTH010000208.1 GCA_030040655.1 Acidobacteriaceae bacterium
TCCTCGCCGTCCCAGGCGCAGAAAACAATGGTGCGCTTCGGCCTCCATCCCTGCTTGACCAGCTCCGCCATCGAGCGCGCCTCTTCCAGCAACGCCACCTGCCCCGAGATCGGGTCTTCCGCGCCGTTCACCCACGCATCGTGGTGGTTGCCGCGAAGGATCCATTGGTCAGGAAACTCGGAACCGGGAATGCGGGCGATCACGTCGTAGATCGGCTTGATGTCCCAGTTGGACTCGACTTTCAAATGTACCTTTGCCGGGCCGGGACCCACGTGATAGGTGATGGGCAGATTGCCGCGCCACGCCGGCGGCGCGGTCTGGCCCCCGATGGCCGCCAGCAACGGCTGCGCATCGCCGTAAGAAATCGGAAGCACCGGGATTTTCGTGATGAGCGGATTGCCCTGGATCGGCAGGCGCTGGGCGTCTTTGGTTGCGCCGTAGCCGGGAGTCAGCGGGTCGCCCTCATACAGCGTGTCCGTCACCGCGCCGCGCTGCACACCGTCTTGGGGACGGTAAGCGCCCTCGGGAAACGTATCACCCGCCGAATAGCCGTCGTCACGCGGATCGGAATAGATGATGCAGCCCACGGCGCCGTGCTCGGCTGCCACTTTTGGCTTGATACCGCGCCAGGCTCCGCCGTAACGGGCAATCACGATGGCGCCCTTGACCGAAACGCCCATGCGGTCCAGTTGCTCATAATCGGCGCGAACGCCCTGATTCACATAGACCAGAGGCGCAGTCACGTCGCCGTCGACGCTGTAGGCGTTGTAGGTCGGCAACTGCTCGGATTGCTGGTTCGAGGTGGGATCGACCGCGATCGCCGGCTCCTGGAGTTTCGCTTTGAATGTGGTTGGCGCTACAAGTTCAATCTCCCGATCTTTGGGCGTGGGAAAGAGCACATAAAACGTCTCGATCTCCGCTTCCAGTCCCCACTGCTGGAAGTGGGCGAGGATCCACTCCGCGTTCTCCTTGTCGTAGGGCGAGCCGACGTTGTGCGGTCGCGCGCTCAGATGACGCATCGATTCGCGGAGGTTGTCGGTCGAAGGCAGCGCACGGAATTTCGATTCCCATTCCCGTTCGGCCGTCGATGCGGCAGCGGAATAGCCTGGGAGCGGCGCAATCTCCTTCGCCGCCGCGGCTTCCTGCGCAGAGCCGGGCGCGGTCGATGCGAGCAACAGCGGCAAAAGAACGACCGAAGTTCCCTTTGCAACAAACATTGTGTCCTCCGGGAAGCAAATGGGCTGCATTGCGGGCAGAACTAACCTGCGCTCGATCATAAATGTGCAATGCAAGGTTCGCTCATTGCGGCCAGATGAGATTTGTGTACAAATCGCGTACAAACAATTCCTGGAATTCCCGATCCTCCAACGCCTGCGCTTTCCAATCCGTTTGCGGGCGACGGAACCGTGCTGCACGTGGAGTCGACGTCAAGCCAGGTGAATCGGTTTGGGGATAAACTCGCCATGAGAAGCCCGAATCCCCATCGGGCGGCCTTCGCCGCCGTCGATTCGCCGCCGCTCAACGGCCGCGCAGAAATTGCCGTTTCCGACCTGGAGCTGGTTGCAGAAACACCTTGGGGCGCCTGAAAATCTTCCCTCAGGGGCTAAAGCCCCTCGGTTTTATGCGGTGTTTGCGGCGCGATCCGCTGCGGCGGATCGTGCCCTTTCACAGAACCGTTTATGCAACCAGTTCAAGAGACATTCTGCCGATCGAGCACCTTCCGGGGGAAGCGATGGAGCGTCGAGAGCTATTGAAGAGTGCGGCCCTGTTGGCTCTATCGCCGGCCCGAGTCCACGCGCTTACCGACGACACGAAGAACGATACGAAGCACCTCTGGCAGGGCTACGATTTCGGATCGGTCTTTCCGGCGAAAGAACGTCTAAACCAGGGTCCGTTCGATATCGATCAGGACGATGGCTGGCAAACGGTTCTCTACACCACGCCTTCGGAGAAGCCGCTGCGCAACCCGGGCCTGGGGCTGCTCGGCTATACGTGGGAAGAGAGCGGCCCATCCATTGCCGTGCGCGAAGGCCGGCAGACTCTGGAAGATTCTGTGGAGAAGATCGCGAGCCTTCCGTTCGTGGACGTGCTGTATATCCGCTGCGATTGGCGCAACGTGCAAAAGCAGCCCGGCAGGCTGGATTTCGATCCGGTTTGGGATCTGACACTCAAGGCCGCTCAACGCCACGGGCTGCGTGTTGCCTTTCGCGTGCAGAGCTCGAATTCCGCATTTCAACCGGGCCAGCTTGCGCTGCCGGAGTTCCTGCGCTCCCGCGTTCCTATGGTCGCCATTGGAGCCATGGACAAGTACGGCGACGCCGATGGTTCCATCTCGGGAGGCGCCAAAGGGAACTGGATGGAGCCGCGCTACGATCATCCCGAATATCAAAGAGCGCTGGGGGAATTGAATCGGCTTCTTGCCGAACGCTTCGACGGCGATCCGCTAATCGAGTTTGTGGATTTGATGCACGTGGGATTTTGGGGCGAAGGTCATTTTGCGGGCTACCCGAGCCCGTTCCCCGACTTCGCGACGGCGCAGCGCACGCTCGACCAGATGGTTCGCATGCAGTTAGCCACGTGGGAGAAGACTCCGCTGGCCATGAATACGCAGCCGGACATCAGCAACACCGGCAACCGCGAAGCCCTGGAGATCGCGGTGCGCTTGGGAGCGTGGGTGCGGTCGGACAGCATTATCGTCGAAGAGCCGATTCAAATCGAAGAGCTGGCCAACCGGCCGCCCTGGCTGGCGGCAATTCTCGAAGACGGGTACTTTCGCTCCTACGACGTGGCCAAGCTCGCTGTGGATGCTGCAGGGGTGAATGAGCTCGAGAATTACATGCTGCACGTTCTCGATCTGAAAGCGAACTACTGGTCGCTGTGGACCGAAGCGGAGCACCTGGCCAGCTATAACGAACGATATCCCCGCGGATTCGCGCGCCTGCGCGCCGCCATCGGCTATCGCTTGCAGCCCTCCTGGGTGTGGCAACGCAAGCGCAACGGCGCTTCGGAGCTCATCGTGGCCGTATCGAACCGCGGCGTTGCGGGCGTTCCCGGCGTGCTTTGGCTCACGGCGAAGAGCCCGGACGGCTCGCTCAAGCTGCGCGGCTCTTTCGATCCCGGACACCCATTCGGTGGCGCTCTCCGGCTGGGCTCGTTTCTCTTGCCCAAGGGTTATGCCGGGACCATCGATCTGTCGGCCGAGATCGAAATGCGGCCGGATGTGCGCAGGCCCGTTGCCTGGGCGTGCGAGCAGCCTGTCAACGCGGACGGCTCCATTTCGGTGCCGATCCGCCCCATGAACGACCCGAACTGGCGCAAGGGGATCTAGGGCTTTGACTGCCCGAAGGTGTACTAAACTCGGGTGCCCCAGGTCCGTGTTTTCGGACCTGGGAAACAAAACAA
>JASHTH010000209.1 GCA_030040655.1 Acidobacteriaceae bacterium
TTGCCAAATAGCTCTCCACGGCGTGATAGGGAACGCCGCACATGGGAACCTGCCGCTCACGGTCGCGCGCGGTCAGCGTCAACTCGAGTTCGCGGCTGGCGGTTACGGCATCGTCGTAAAACAGTTCGTAGAAATCGCCCATGCGGAAGAAGAGCAGCGCATCGGGAGTCTCGCGCTTGGCCGCGGACCATTGGCGCATGAAAGGCGTAAGCTCGCCGGGAAGCTTTGCCGGCGCGGCATTCTCAACGTTGCCTTCCGCAATGGCTTCGGCTTGAGTTTCTTCGGGGATCACGCTGCTCTCAGATTAACGCTCTCTCCGCTTGCGAGCCGGGATCCGCTCGCGTTGGCGAAGCTGGTGCGCCGAAATCGGTGGAAAACTACGTCTCTACTCCTTGCCGCGCGCTTCCTTCAACAGATTCCGGTAGAAGTCCGCTGTCAGCGCGAGAACCCGCGCATCGGAGTAATGCTCACCCACCCAGACTCGCGCCGCCATGCCCATCCGCCTGCGGCGAGCCGGATCGTGAAGCAGCTTGATCACCGCCTCCGCGATGGCTTCGGGGTAACCCGGCGGAATCAGCAACCCGGTCACCTCGGGAACCACCGAATCGCGCGAACCGGTGCATTCCGTGGTGACGACGGGAAGCCCAGTCGCCGCGGCCTCCAGCACCACGTTGGGGAAGCCTTCGCGCCATGTTGGTAGCACCAGCAGGTCCATGGCGCGGTAATAAGGCGCGGTGTCAGCCACGTAGCCGGTGCAGTGAATGCGCTTATGATGCTCGATGCGGCCTTGCAGGGCCGGACTCAGCGCATCCTCGGACGCGTCGTACCACCCCACCAGCAGCAAGTGCGTTTCGGGTTGCGACTTCAGAATGAGCTCGAACGCCTCAATCAGCTCAGGCAGTCCCTTATCCCGAGTGAGGCGGCCCACAAAGCCGATTACAGGCGTCTCGCGCCGCAAGCCGAGCTTGGCCCTGACCTCGCTTTTTCCCGGCGAAAACCGCTTTACATTCACTCCGTTGCTGCTGCCGCCTCCCAATAACTTGAGTTTGGCAGGCGGTGCGATGCGCAGCGCCAGCGCCTCGCCGCGAAGGCTGTGACTGTTGCACAGCACTACCTGCGCACATTGTGCTGACACCCGCTCCGCGGCCAGCAGAAGAAGGCGCTTCAGACCTCTGGCGGTGTTGAGCTTGAGCCCGCGCAGCATGTAGACGCGCGCCGGCACGCCGGCGAACCGCGCCGCAAGCCCGCCGAGCAGGCCGGCTTTGGGCGTGCTGAATTCGGTCATCTCCGGGCGCAATTCAAGCAGCAGCCGCCACAAACGAATCAGTGACAGAAGATCGGCCAGGGGCGCAATGCCTCGCTCCATCTTGAGCGCGATGGCGCGCGCGCCTTCATTGGCCGCGGTCTTCTCCAGTAACTCGCCCGGGCTCGACACCAGCGTCACTCGAAATCCCGCCTCTCCCAGGGCGCGAAGCCGGCCGGTAAGTGTCAAGCAAGTTTGAGGATTCGTGATGCCCACTACGATATGTGCAAACGAGCGAGCTGACTCCGTCGCTTGTCCGGAGGCGGTCCTATGGGAGTCGGATGAGTCGGATGGGAACATCGCACCTTCCTGCGCTCTGCTGGATCTCCTGGCGGGCTGCGATCACCCTTCGGAGGATCCGATTTCAACGCAGGAGGAAAAGGCTAGGTGACACGAGCGATCTGGGATTCATCACACAAAACGGCAAATGCACGACGTGCTCGGGGAGAAGCTCTTCTACGTGTAACTGGAGGAGTGGTATTCAATGTATCACTTCCGCTATCCGGTGTGAAAGGCGCGGTGAGAAAAGGAATCTGACTTATACTCACGTTATCTTCCAAGAGGCAGTTTGAATGGAATTGCCGCGCCGCCCCCGGGTCCTCTTGCTGATTCCACACCTCGGCGGCGGAGGCGCAGAGCGGGTGACCGCTCTCCTGGCGCAAGGCCTTTCGGAAAAGAAATATGAATTGCATCTGGCGACGGTCGCCCAGCGGCATCCGCGAGGCGAATGCCTTCCTGCTCGGGTCACGGTTCACCGGCTCGGCGCTCGCAGGGTGCGCAACGGGGCTTTTGCGCTTCTCAGGCTGGTAAGGCGCGTCCAGCCTGACCTGGTCCTGTCGGGGATGGCCCACTTAAACTTCCTCGTCCTGCTTCTGCGGCCCTTTTTCCCTCGCAAGACTCGAGTCCTTGTGAGGCAAAACAGCACCGCTTCGGCCGCGCTGCGATTCGGCGGCCTGCCCTGGTACACACGCGCGTTCTATCGGCTCCTGTACCGGCGGGCTGATCGCGTGGTTTGCCAAACCCCGGCGATGGCCGCCGACGTCTGCGAGGTGTTTGCCATCCCTGAGGCCAAGCTCGTTGTACTGCCGAATCCTGTCGACATCAAAGGAATTCGCGCTCGCCTGGCGTTGGAACAGGCCCAGGCGCCTGATGCGATGGGTCGAGATGAAGGCCCGCGCCTGTTGGCCGTGGGAAGGCTGTCAGAGGAAAAGGGCTTCGATCTGCTGCTGGAGGCGCTGGCACAGGTTAGACAGAGCTTTCCCGCCGCCACTCTCGTCATCGCCGGCGCAGGTCCCGAGGAGGGCGCGTTGACGGCTCAGTCCTCGGCGCTCGGTCTGCAAGGCGCTATTCGCTTCGCAGGCCACGTTGCGGACACGACAACCTGCTTTGCGGCTGCCTCCCTGTTTGTGCTCGCATCGCGATACGAGGGGCTGCCGAACGCCCTTCTTGAAGCAGCCGCAGCCGGTCTCCCCATTGTTGCCTTGCCATCGTCGCAGGGCATCGTGGACCTGCTGCGCGGCCAGCCCGGCGTGCGGTTGGCCGGCGAGATTTCGGCGCCTGCCCTTGCCGACAACATTCTCGCGGCGCTTCGCTCGCTCCGTCCAGGCGAGCGGTTCGCTCATCGCTTTATCGAATCGTTCCGGCTGGAGCACGCCATCGCGGCTTACGAAGAGCTGATCGACTCGGTTCTGGGCGAGACGTCTCGATGAGCCACGTTGCGCTGCTCATTCCCACCCTCGACCGTCTCAGCGGCGCGGAGCGGCAAACGATTCTGCTCGCTCGCGGCCTGCGCTCACGCGGCTGGCGAGTGAGCGTTATCGCTCTTTCGGGGACCGGAGGCAGCGCCGCCGGCGAGCTTGTCGCAACTGGCATTCCTTTTCTGACGCTGAAGATGCGCAAGGGTCTGGCCGACCCTCGCGGCTGGATCCGGCTGAACGGCTGGCTCCGGCGCGAGCGCCCGGACATCCTTCATGCTCATCTGCCCCACGCCGCGTGGATCGCGCGCTGGTCGCGCCTCGCCGCGCCGGTGCGCGTGGTCGTAGACACGATCCATACCTCTTCGACCGGCACGCTTGGCCGGCGCCTCGGCTATCGCTGGAGCCGCTGGCTGCCGGATCGAGTGACAGCGGTGGGCCTCGCGGCGCAAGTGGCGTATCTCGACGCGAAAATGGTCTCGCCGCGACAAATCGAGGTCGTTCCCAACGGAATCGATACGGATTTGTGGAAGCCTGACACGGAGGCTCGTGCGAAGCGCCGTCGCGAGATGGGCTTGAGCGACGAGTTTCTGTGGCTTGCCGCTGGCCGTCTCGAACCGGTGAAGGACTACTCGACCCTGATCTGGGCATTCGCTCAAGTTCCGGTGTCTTCTCGGCTGGTCGTTGCGGGCAGCGGACCGCTGGATG
>JASHTH010000210.1 GCA_030040655.1 Acidobacteriaceae bacterium
GCGTGAACCCCGAGACGCAGGTGATCGAAGAGGCCAAATTCAAGACCTTCGGTTGCGGCTCGGCGATCGCCAGCTCGTCGCTGGCCACCGAATGGATCAAGGGCCGCACCGTCGACGACGCCCTGGCCATCAAGAACACCGACATCGTGAAGGAGCTGTCGCTCCCTCCGGTGAAGATTCACTGCTCGGTGCTGGCCGAGGATGCGATTCGCGCCGCCATTGGCGACTGGAAGAAGAAGAACGGCGTGGGTGAAGCCGCACCGGCGACCGCCACCACGGCGCAGTGACCATGAGTCAAGGCACGACTGGCAGGTCAGGGCTTCGGCCTTGGCGCGCATCGAGTTTTGAAAGGGCACGACTTTAGTCGTGCCGAACTTGGGCCCAATGATTTCTGGGGCTTTAGCCCCTGCGGAGCGAGGCTCCGGAACAATGGCAAACCTTATCACAATCGACGGCAAGCCTTCGCAGGACGCCGTTGCTGCGCAGCCTGTTGCACCGCAAGCTCCGGCCCAAGGCTTGCAGCTGACCGAACGCGCCGTCAAGCGCATCCGCGCCACCATGGCCAAGGAAGGCATCTCGCCCGAAGAGGGCGGACTGCGCCTGGGCGTGATGGGCGGCGGCTGCTCGGGGCTTTCTTATTCGATCAAGTTCGACTCGCATCCGCGCGAGCGCGACCGCGTCTTCGAGTTCGACGGCGTGCGTGTCTTCGTCGATCCCAAGTCGTTCGTCTATCTCCACGGCATGACGCTGGACTACGAAGAGACCTTGATGCGTCAAGGATTCAACTTCATCAATCCGAACTCCTCGCGCTCCTGCGGCTGCGGATCGTCGTTTTCCTCGTAGGGCTGTTCAGTCGTCAGGGTTCTCCATGGCCAATGCTCTCGATTCCGCCATTCCGGTCGCCTGCTGGTCCTGCCATGTTGCGCAGAACGACCTGACGCTGTTTTGTTCGCACTGCAGCAAGATCCAGCCCGCCTCGGCGGGCGATTTTTTTCAGGTCTTCAGGCTAAGGCGCGGCTTCCAGATCGACCTCGAAGAGCTGGAACGCGAGTTTCATCGCCTGAGCCGCAGGCTGCATCCGGACCGTTTTGCGCGCGCCAGCGAACGGGAGCGCGAATGGAGCCTGGCGGATTCGGCGCTGCTCAACGACGCCTATCGCACGCTCAAGGATCCTCTTTTCCGCACCGAGTATCTGCTCAAGCTCGAGGGCGCCGAGATCGGCGAGCAGCACGCCGGCAAGAATCGGCCGCAGAATGCGACAGACGTTTCGCGTGTGCCGCCCGATCTTCTGGAAGAAGTCTTCGAGCTCAACATGCAGCTCGAAGAGATGCGCGAGGCAAAGGCCGCGGGAGCGGCCGATCCGGCATTGCAGGCGAACCTCGAAGGGGCGAAGAAGAAATTCGACGGCTTGGTGGATGCGGTCGATGAAGAATTGCGCCGCCAGTGGAAGACATGGGACGAAGGCGACGCGCCCGCGCGTGAAGCCGCGAAGACGGCGATGGTGAAGCTGATCGACCGGCGACGCTATCTCAGCAACCTGGTGCGCGACGTAACGGAAACGCTTGGAGCCTAGAAGAGAATCATGGCGGATAACCGCGTCGTCGGTATCGATCTTGGCACCACGAACTCGCTGGTCGCCTACATGGAAGGCGACAAGCCGGTCGTGATTCCCGGCGTGGACGGATCCAATCTCGTTCCGTCGGTCGTCGCGCTCGATCCGATTCCCTTGAACGGCGGCCGGCCTACGGTCACCGTGGGCAACAGTGCCCGCCGCGCGCTCATCGAGACGCCCGAGCGCGTGATTTATTCCGTCAAGCGGCTGATGGGCCGCGGCCTGGAAGAAGTCAAGAGCGAGCTAAAGCTGTTCCCCTTCCGGCTGGCCGCGGACATCGAGCCGGGCGAGGTGCCGCGCGTCCAGCTCGGCGACCTTCGCTTTACGCCGCCGGAAATCTCCGCCTATGTGCTGCGCCAGCTCAAGCGCAATGCCGAGCGGTTCTTCGGCGCGCCGGTCACGCAGGCGGTCATTACGGTACCCGCGTATTTCAACGATGCGCAGCGTCAAGCCACCAAGGACGCCGGCCGCATGGCGGGACTCGATGTCCTGCGCCTGGTTAACGAGCCTACGGCGGCCGCGCTGGCATACGGTCTCGATCGCGGCAAAGAGGGAACCATCGCCGTCTACGATCTCGGCGGGGGCACCTTCGACATCTCCATCCTCAAGTTGCGCGACGGCATCTTCGAGGTGCAATCCACCAACGGCGACACCCACCTGGGCGGCGACGACATCGATAACCTCCTCGTCGCCATTGCGCTCGACGAGATCCACGCCGAACACGGCGTCGATCTGCGCGCCCACCCCGGCGCGGTGCAGGCGCTGCGCAAAGTGGCGATCGACGCCAAGGTTTTGCTCTCCACCGAGCCCGCTGCTCGCTTCGATTTCGAGCTGCCCAACGGCGACAGCTATCAGAGAGAGATTCCGCGCGCGGTCTTCGAGCATTTGATCGAGCCGGTGCTTGACCGCACCGTGAATCCCTGCAAGCAGGCGATGGCCGATGCGGGCATCGTTCCCGAAGATATCGACGAAGTGGTGCTGGTCGGCGGATCGACCCGCATTCCCGCGGTGCGCCGCCTCGTGGACGATCTTTTTCATCTCGCGGCGCGCGGCAAAAGGCCGCACATCGAGCTCAATCCCGACGAGGTGGTTGCGCTGGGCGCTGCCGTGCAGGCGGGCATTCTAGCCGGCGCGTCAAAAACCACCGAAGAGCTGCTGCTGCTTGACGTGACGCCGCTCTCGCTGGGCATCGAGGCGCTGGGCGGCGTGGTGGCGCGCATCATTCAACGCAACTCGACGATCCCGGCTTCGGCGACCGAGCACTTCACCACCGGCGTGGATGGTCAGACCAACGTGGCGATTCACGTGGTGCAGGGCGAGCGCGAGCTGGCCGACGACTGCCGTTCGCTGGCGCGCTTCGATCTGAAAGGCATTCCGCCTATGAGCGCGGGCTTGCCGCGCATTGAAGTCAAGTTCCTCATCGACGCCGACGGCATTCTGCGCGTTTCGGCGCGAGAGCAGCGCAGTGGCAAAGCCGCGCAGATTGAGGTGAAGCCGACCTACGGCTTGACCGACGAGCAGGTCGAGAGCATGATCCTCGATTCGTTCGATCACGCCGAAGAAGATTTCGGCAAGCGGCTGCTGATCGAGGCGCGCAACGAGGCGGGGTCGATCCTGTCCAAGGTTGAGCAGGCGCGGGCGAATCCGGCGTGGTCTCAATTGCGCGGCGAAGAACAGGCGGCGATCGAAGCGGCCAGTCACCGGCTGTTGCACATGAAGGAAGGCAACGATACGGCCGCGATCCGCGATGCGACGCTGGCGCTCGACCGCGCCACGCAGCGGCTGGCGGAGCTGATGATGGACGCGGCGGTGACCGAAGCCATCCGTGGCAAAACCATGGCCTCGGCAGCAGAGGAGCTGGAAGAAGATTTGACCGCGCCGCATCCCATGGCGCCGGCGGAGTTCAAGTAGGAGAGAGATTTTGGTGCTGAATCGAAAGCCCGCTGGACAAACAGCGCTATCATCCTGAGCGAAGTTTGGCCCGATCGCGGGCCAAACCAAGTCGAAGGATCTGTGGTTGTCCTTCTTTGGGGAGCAGGACATTTGTTGCACAGGACTAAATAGCCCCTGAGGCAATCGAAATCGAATGAGCGAAGCGACGAACCAAAACATTCCGCCCGACAAACTCGTGCGCGTCACCTTTCAACCCGAGGGCAGGACGGTGGAGTTTGAATTCGGAACTATGCCCTACGATCACCACGGCAAGCCCATGTCGTTTCTCGATGTGGCGGAGAATCACGACATCTTTCTCGATCACGCCTGTGGCGGCAACTGCGCCTGCACGACGTGCCACGTCTGGGTGGAAGAAGGCGCCGAAGGCATCAGCGAACCGGAAGACGATGAGCTCGACCGGCTCGACATGGCCGCCGACCAGCAGTTGAATTCGCGCCTCGGCTGCCAGGCCGTGATTACCCAGCCGGGCAACTATGTCGTAGAGATTCCCAAGTGGAACCGCAATTATGTCTCCGAGGGCAAGCCGCTGGCCCTGGCCGAACAGAAGTAGATTGAACTGGTGCAGTCCCAGGGTGAGAAGACACCGACCTCCGCTGCAGCGAGAGACAAATGCTCGCTGGGGACCCGGACCAAGGGCACCCATTTGAGCTGAACAAGACGCCGAAAACGCTATGAGCGAACTGACGATTGAAAGGCAACCATTGCTGGCCGCAGTGCTGGGCGGCCGCAACGTCAGCAAGGTCGATGTACGCAAGATCACCCTCGCTCCCGGGCAGAGGACCGGACGTCACCTCCATCCCTGCCCGGTCGTCGGCTACGTTGCCAGCGGAACGGCCTTCTGCCAGATCGAAGGCGAAGCTGCCGAGCTGCTGCCCGTGGGGTCGGCGTTCTACGAGCCGGCCGGGCGCGCGATCGCGGATTTCGGCAACGCTTCGGATGTAACGCCGCTGACCTTCATTGCGTTCTATCTCCTCGACGGCGATCAGGAACTGATCGCGATGCTCGAGAGCGAGTAAGGAGCCCAGATGCCGCGCGAGATTCATTGGACCGACGCCGAAGAGATCGGCATTCAATTGCAGGAGAAGTTTCCCGATATCGATCCGCTCACTGTGCGCTTCACCGACCTGCACCGCTACGTTACCGAGCTCGAGGGCTTCGCCGACGATCCGCAGAAGTCGAACGAATCGCGGCTCGAAGCGATCCAGATGGCGTGGAACGAGGAATACCAGGACGCGAAGGAATAGATTCTTGCCCGGCTCGAGGAAAGGCATCCAAGGCATTTTGGGAAACGATGTTGCCGAAGATAGATTGCCAAGTCTGGCTGAAGGAGAATCAGCGGGTTACCCTATCGAGTGCGCCGATCGCGGCGGATTTGCGTTGCGCTTGCGGCAGTGCTTCCAGCGTCGCGTCCGCGCAGAGTCCTGTAACGCAGATGCCAAGGAGCCGGTTGGAAGGAATTTGACCGCAAATCGCGACGGGGAGAAAATTCCCAGTCAGC
>JASHTH010000211.1 GCA_030040655.1 Acidobacteriaceae bacterium
TGCACGCTGTTGAAGCTGAACGAGCGGCTCATGAAGTAGGCGGGGCTCTTCGACGAGCAGCCGATGCCGCTCATCTTCATCACGCGCTCGGGCTCGATGCCCATCTCCCACATGGCGTCGATGATGCGCTCGGAGATGGCGTTGTGGCCGCAGCCGGCGCAAAGCGTGGTTTTGCCGCCGCGGTAATCGACCACGGGCAGTCCGATGCGGTTGACCTTGGGATTGGGGGTTGCTGTTGCGGTTGCCATATTGCCCTCAGGGGCTAAAGCCCCGAAATCTACTTGTCGCCGTTCCGGCACGACTGAAGTCGTGCCCTGTTACAAAGCACGCGGGGCGATAGCCCCGAAATCTTGTTTTCCATCCCAAGTCCGAAAACATGGACCTGGGACACCCAGTATTCCTACCGGGGCAAAAGCCCCAAAATCGTTTTGTCACCACTTCGGCACGGCTAAAGCCGTGCCCTGACTCATTTCTTCCGATTCCAAGCCCATGCTTACAAGCCCTCGCGCGTAACGAACTCCTCGGCGATGGTCTGCGCGTCGACCGGCAGCCCGTTGAAATGCAAAATGCTGCGCAGCTTGACTGCCTGGTCCGCGGGCAGATCAAGCTTGAGCAGGCTGGCCAGTTGCGCGTCACGGTTCTGCTCGACGACATAAACGCGCTCGTGCGAAGCGACAAAGTCGTGGATCTCGTGGGCAAACGGATAGGCGCGGATGCGCAGGTAGTCGACGTCTTTGCCGTACTCCTTCTTGATCTGATCGAGGCTCTCGCGCAGCGCAAAGTCGGTGCTGCCGAAGCAGAGCATGCCGATCTTCGATTTGCCGTCGCGATGGACGACCGGCACCGGCACAAACTTGCGCGCGTTCTCGAATTTGCGCGTCAGGCGATCCATGATGGCCTGATATTCGCCGGGCTTTTCCGTGTAGGCGGCGGCTTCGTTGTGGCCCGAGCCGCGCGTGAAGTACGCCGCCTTGGAGTGCGGTGTGCCTGGCAGCGTGCGCCAGCCGATGGCGTCACCATCCACATCCTTGTAGCGGGCGAATCCGCCGAGACGGTCCAGGTCCTCCTTCGTGAGCACCTTACCGCGATCCTGCGACTCATCGTGATACGGGAATGGGTCCGACATCCAGTTGTTCATGCCCAGGTCGAGATCCGTGAGCACAAAGACCGGCGTCTGGAAGCGCTCGGCGAGATCGAAGGCTGCGTAGCCGAAGTCGTAACACTCGCGCACCGAGCCGGGCAGCAGCAGGATGTGCTTGGTGTCGCCGTGGGAAAGAAACGCGGTGGAAAGCAGGTCGGCCTGCGAGGTGCGCGTGGGCATGCCCGTCGACGGCCCGGTGCGCTGCACGTCGAAGATGACGCCGGGGATTTCGGCATAATAGCCGAGGCCGGCGAACTCGCCCATGAGCGAAATGCCGGGACCGGATGTCGACGTCATGGCGCGCGCGCCCGCCCAGCCCGCGCCAAGCACCATGCCGATGGCGGCCAGCTCGTCTTCGGCTTGCACGACGGCGAACGTGGCTTTGCCTTCGGGAGTAATGCGCAGCTTTTTGAGCAGATCGGTCGTGGCTTCAATCAGCGAAGTCGAGGGCGTGATCGGATACCACGCAACGACCGTCACGCCGGCGAAGACCGCGCCCATGCCGCAAGCGGCGTTGCCGTCGATGACGATTTTACCGGCCGTCTGGTTCATGCGCTCGAGAACGAAAGGATCTTGCTTGACCAGCTTTTCGCTGGCAAAGTCAAAGCCCGCTTTCACCGCGCCGAAGTTCAGGTCGAAGACTTTCAACTTTTTGGCGAACTGTTTGCGCAAGCCTTCTTCGATGACGTCGAGGTCGATAGAGAGCAGCTGCGCCGCCACGCCCACATAGACCATGTTCTTGACCAGCTTGCGCAACTTGGCCTCGGGGCATACGGCGGCCGTGATCTTGTCGAAGGGCACCGGATAGCAGACGATATCGTTGCGGTATTGCTTGAGGTTGAGGATTTCCTCGTAGATGGCGACGCCGCCCGGCGGCAGGTCGAGCGCGTCCTGCTTGGCCGTGTCGGGATTCAGCGCAACCAGCACCTCGGAGGTGCGCTTGCGCGCTACGTAGCCGTCTTTGCTGGCGCGGATGGTGTACCACGTGGGCAGGCCGGCGATGTTCGACGGAAAAAGGTTCTTGCCGCTGACGGGTATGCCCATGCCGAAGATGGCCTTGAGCAGAACGCTGTTGGCCGATTGCGAGCCGCTGCCGTTAACCGTGGCTACATTGATGCTGAAGTCGTTGACGACGCGTCTGGACGCGGGGGTTGCGGCCCTCTCTTGACCTAGGGCCAGGTCTCCTGTCGCCATGTGGCGGGAATCCCTTCTGATGAAGTCTCTATGCGGCTGCGAAAAAGCTCTTTCAATTGCTCCTCGCGGACTAAAGTCCGCCGGGAGAGGAATAAGGCGCCTCATTCGGCACGACTAAAACCACCCCAACAACCGAAAGCGGCTCGCCGGGGATCCCGGCAAGTCGTGCCCTGACACTTGTCCCTCTGGAACGCAGGTTTCCGCAGCCTGCTGCAGACTCGATCTAATGTTCCATATGTGATTATAGTCACTTTGCGGGTTTCGCGTACCATTACCGGAGATTGGTGTTAGCGGCCTTGATTCGCTCAGAGACAAGGAATATGGGACCGAGGGGCTCGGGCCTAAGGGAAGAGGCTTGAGTCCAATACCTGATGCGAATCTGGAGCTTGGAAAACCATGCCGGCGACGCGAGCCGAGTCGCGGCGCCAGCGCACGATGAGCAGCGAAGCGATCACGATCAGCGCCAGCGTGAGGCCGATCCACATGCCGTAGATGCCCCATTTGAGCCAGAAGCAGAGCGAGAATCCGAGGGGCAGGCCGAGAACCCAATAACCCAGCAGATTGGCGAACATGGGAACACGCGTTTCGCCCAGGCCGCGCAGGGCTCCGGTGGAGACGGTTTGAATGCCGTCAAAGATCTGGAACGCCGCAGCCAGGCCGAGAAGGCCCGGGCCGACGGCAAGAACGCGCGGGTCGTCGGTATAGAGCCGGATCAGCGGACCCGGCGCAGCCACAAAGACCACAGCGGCCATCAGCATGAAGCTCACGCCGAGGCCCAGCGCCAGCCACCCGGCACGGCGGGCGCGAGGCGCGTCGCCGGCGCCCACAGCGTGGCCCACGCTGACGGCGGCTGCGGCCGAGACTCCCAGCGGCACCATGTAGGTCACGCTGGCGTAGTTGAGCGCGATGGTATGCGTAGCCAGCGCCACCGGCGTCAGCCATCCTGCTGCGAAGGTGCACAGGTTCCATGCACTGACTTCAAGCAGGATTTGCCCGGCCGCAGGCGCACCTAGGCGGACGAGCGCCTTCAACCGTGCGAGCTGCGGCGCTGCCCAGTGGCGAAAGAGCGGATGGCCGCGCCGGCGCTCGTAGCGCCAGGCAAAGCCGATCAGCGCTATGGCCATGAACACGCGGGCAAAGCCCGTCGAGATCGCCGAGCCGTCGACGCCGAGCGCAGGAAAGCCAAGCTTGCCGTAGATCAGCACCCAGTTGAGGAACCAGTTGACGAGGTTGGCGCCCACATAGGTCGCCGTGATGACGCGGACCTCGCCCACGCCCTGCAGATAGCGGCGGGCCGCGCCGTAGAGCAGCAGCGGCAAGGTGCTCCACAGCAGAACGCGGAGGTAACTGGCTGCCGAAACGGCGACCTGCGGGGCGATGCCGAAGCGCACGAATCCCAGGCTGGCTGCGCCGGCGAGCAGCATGAGCGGCGGCGTGGCGATGCAGGCCAGATACACGCCCTGCGCCAGCCAGCGATGGCACTCGTCGTGGTCCTTGCGTCCGTAGGCCTGCGAAACCAGCGTGTCGAGGCCGAGCAGCAGACCCATGCCGAAGAGCGACGGCGTGTAGTAGACGGCGTTGCCCACGGCAACCGCGCCGATAGCCGCCGGGCCCAACTTGCCCACCATGATGGTGTCGACCACGCCCTGGGCCATCCAGCCCAACTCGCTGAAGACGACGGGGACGGCAAGCGCGACCATGGTGCGCAGTTCGCGTCTCCAGTTGGCGGGCGGGGCCGTCATTTTTCTACTTTACAGGGGACGATTCCTTGCCCTGCGAAATGACAATTCCATGACAATTCGACGCCGGTCGATCGGGTATGATCGCAGGCATCTAACCTCGGAGGTCCCGATGCGCAAGTTGATTCCGATCCTGATGCTGTGCGCCACGGCGAGCATGACGGTCGCGCAGGCATCGAGTATTTACGACTTCACGATGAAGTCGATCGACGGGCAGCAAATGAGCCTGAGCAGTTTCAAGGGGAAAGTCGTCCTGCTGGTCAACGTGGCCAGCAAGTGCGGATTCACGCCGCAGTATTCGGCTCTCGAATCTGTCTACGAGAAGTACAAGGACCGCGGCTTGGTGATCGTGGGCGTTCCCGCGAACAACTTCGCCCAGCAGGAGCCGGGCACGGACGCGGAGATCAAGCAATTCTGCACGAACAAATACAACGTCTCGTTCCCCATGATGTCGAAGGTCTCGGTGCTGGGCGACGACAAGACGCCGCTCTACGTCTTCCTTACCGACAAATCGACGGACCCAAAGTTCGCCGGGGACATCAAATGGAACTTCACGAAGTTCCTCTTCGACCGCAACGGCAATCCCATCGCGCGCTTCGAGCCGCCGATCAAGCCGGATGCGCCGGAAGTGATTTCGGCGATTGAGGGAGCATTGGGGAGCTAGAGCAGCGGGATTCGCTAAGCCTATGACAACGTGAATTCGGTCCTCCTACCCTTGCGGCAAAAACTGAAACGCCACAAGGATGGGGTACCCATATTGGACAAATACAAACGGTCATTGGCCTAGATCCGTTTCATGGTTGCGAACCAGGCCGGTGCGCCGTTCTCGTGGAATCTCGTGTGGATCCGGGCCGATTCGACGGTGGCGACTTTCCATCCATTGCTGGCGGTGAATGTCGCTCTCAGCTCCTCCTCGCTGACTGGGTGCGGGCCAGTATCGGGCCCGTTGTCACTGAAACACAACACATACAGGGTTCCATCCTGCTGGGTCACCGACGCCAGGCTCGTCACATAGGGCGTCCGCTCCTCTTCGTTGAACGTATGGAATAGTCCGCAGTCCAGCACCGTCTGAAACCTGCGTCCCAAACGGTCCAGATGGAACGCGTCAGCCAAAGCGAACTCCGCCTCGATCCCGCGATCCTCTGCCTTCTTCCGGGCCATCGCCAGTGCCGTCTCTGCTACGTCAACGCCTAGAACCGGCAGTCCCAGCGAGGCGACAAGAAGCGCGTTCTCGCCGGTCCCGCAACCCGCATCTAGCACCGCTCCTGCGAAGCCGCCTTCCGATGCCAAACGCGCGATTCGTGGCTGCGGCCGG
>JASHTH010000212.1 GCA_030040655.1 Acidobacteriaceae bacterium
CGGCCATCGAATCGCAACGCGGGTAACTCCCCCGGATTTCCCCACTCCGAAGAATACTTCTTTCGAATGTTGCGACAGAAATCCGGTTCCGGCCTGCAGGTACTTGGTTTGCCGCAAACCTTCTGTCTCCACCGTGATCGCCGCTCCGATGGCGTCGCGATTGCTCTTGTGACCGCGCAAGCAGAATGAAATCGAGTTACCCAGTTCTTTCATCGAGTTATGAAGGAGACGCAGTTGCGGAGCATTGCGATTGCGGAGAATGACTTCGAGACGCCCGTCGTGATCGATGTCGGCAAGGGCGAACGAGCGGCTGTCTTCCGGAAAATCCATTCCCGCGGCGCCGGAAATCTCGGAGAACGTGCCGTCGCGGTTGTTCGCAAACAAGACATTTCGCGCGAACCCATGCCATGTGCTGTCGGAGCGGATCAATTCATTGATCGCATTCCACCCTCGTTCGTAGGCCAAAGATGGCGTCGCGTCCTCGGGCGACTTTGCGACCACCTGCCGCCAGAAAAAGCTCGCCACGTCGTTTCGATCCGGCGCGGAGATGTACCCATTGGCGACGTAGAGATCCGCGTAGCCATCCTGATCGAAGTCCCAGAAGTCCGACGACCAGGACCATCGGCCCATATCCACGCCGGCCTCGTGGCCGATGTTCTTGAACGTCCCGTCTCCCTGGTTACGATAGAGCGCGTTGCCCCGCGCGTGGCGCCGGTACAGCGCGCGAATATTCTCGGGGGCCTGTTCGTGGAATTGCGTTTGCTCGGAAACACGCTGGCCGGCTGCTTCCCACATGCTCGGCACGTACACATCCTGTCGCCCGTCATTGTCGAAGTCGCACCAGCAGCAACTCATGCCGGCGCCGACATCTTCGACGTGCGCTTCTTTCGAAACAACCTTGAAGGTCCCATCTCCTTGGTTGCGATAAAGCTGCGAGCTGCCGAAGTCATTGGCCACAAACAGGTCGGGCAGGCCGTTTCCGTTCGCATCGCCCCACGCGCAGGCGAAGCTGTAACGATCGTTGTCGGCATTTAGGCCGGCGGTTTCGGTGGCCTCGACGAAGAGCGCATTCCCTTCGTTATGCATCAGGCAATTCGGCGGCCCGTTGCGCGCATCGTAGTAGGGAATCGGATAGTGATATTGGTCGAGGCCAAGATAGTACATGTACGTACACAGATAGATATCGAGACGGCCGTCGTCATCGTAGTCGGCAAGAGCCGCATGCGTGAAGGTTCCCTGCGGGGGGCGCGCAAATTTGAAAGCGTCGCGCTTCAGCGCGAAGGTTCCGTCTCCACGGTTGACGAACAGCAACGGTCCGGCGCCGCATATCACGAGGAGATCCTGGACGCCCTTGTTGTCGAAGTCGGCAAAGAGAGCGCAGGCGGTGTTGTCGAGCACCCCCACTCCGGCGCGCTCGGTTACGTCGTCGAACGTTCCGTCGCCGCGATTGCGATACAGGCGATTGGGCAATCCCGCCGGCTGGCAAACGTAGAAGTCATCCCATCCGTCGTGGTCGAAATCGCCGGCGGCAACGCCATTGTTGCTGTAAACGTCGATGCCGGTTGCTCCGTCGAGCACCGTACGCCAATCATCGACTCCCCGCAGCAACTGGTCCTTGTAGGATGCCGCGCCGCCGAGGGCTCGCGATGTGATATCGACGAAAACGGGGCTGTGCGCGACGCTAAGCGTTTCCTCGCTCGCTCTCCACGATCGCGCCTTCCACTCGCCTTGCCCGCCGCTCGACCAGGACATCTGCCAGTTCCCAACCCGCTCCTCCCGCCGCTCGTCGATGCGGACTGCGACCAGATCGTAGCGAATCTGCAATTGAACCGTAAGTGGCGACGAGCCGGTTTGTTCCATGCCGTAGATCTCGAACTCGGCGGTTTCCACGCGCGCGACCGGGCCGAGCCAGGCCTTCACGCTAGCGAGAAATCGCTCACGGTTGGATCCAGTCGAGGAGTCGAACTGCCTCCGGATGACTTCGATTCCAAACCCGGAGCGTACCGTGGTTTCCGAGACGGGAACGAAGGAGCTTGCTTCTATTGCAGGGTCGAGAAAGCCGTTCAGGGCAGCGAAATTGTGCGGCGAGGATTTGAGCTCCTGGCCCCATCGATGGAGATGCGATTCGATTTCGGCGGCATATTTCTCGGTAATGTATCCGTCGGAGCCCGGGGGAACCAGCCGCAGGATGTCGGCCAGGGGCGACTTCTCCGGGTAGTGAGGAGTGAGGCGGATCTCGGCGAATCCCGGCGCCGCAGCGTTGTTTGCGAGGGGCTCGCGAAGGCCGGGGAAAAGAGGCGTGCCGCAAAGGGGCGCCGACCGGAACAGCAGAGGCGCGAAGCCGATTCCCTTGATCAATTCCCGCCGGGATAAGAGTTGCGTTTTGTTTTTCCGGAGCGAAGTCATGGATTCGCGGACTCGGGCGGGCGGCGTGTTGGCAGAATAGCACCGGCTATGTATCGAGCCAACCCGGGCCATTCGACCCTCGGAGGAGGGGATTCGTCGTCAAAAACAACCGTCTCCAACTTTTGGTTGACAAAGATTCAGCGGTTGTACTACTGTTTCTCCGCCACACTTGTAACCGTTTACAGCGCCGTCTGGGAAGATCGGACCCGCAAAATGTAAGCGTTTGCAGACTCCGGCAATGTACCCGGCTTCCCCTGCAACCCAAAGACCGAGAGATACGGAATTCGAAGGAAAGATGGAGGTTATTCGGATGGCCCGTGATCACAGCAGCATCAGTCGGTTCGTACGCCTTGGCTTCATCACCCTCACAAGTTTGTGCTTCCTCCTGATCTCGGTTCGCGCTGGATTTGGTCAGGTGGACGAAGGTTCGATTACCGGCACTGTCGAAGACGCGACCGGCGCGGTCATTCCCAATGCCCAGGTCACTCTGGTGAATAACGATGTCGGCCTCACCCTCGAGACGCGCACCAATGCCAGCGGCGGGTATGTCTTCTCGCCGGTCAGAATCGGGCACTACTCGATCACCGTCACCGCCAGCGGCTTTGCCAAGACAACGCAGCAGAACCTGACGCTGACCGTCTCCCAGGTTCTTCAGGTCAACATCCAGCTAAAGCCGGGTGCCACCACCGAAACCGTGGAGGTGAATACCGCGCCGCCGGTGCTGCAGACCGAAGAGTCGTCGGTGGGCCAGACCATCGGTACCCAAGAAGTCAACAATCTGCCGCTGAACGGTCGCAACTTCACCTTCCTTGCGCAACTCGGCGCGGGCACCCAAACCCCTCAGGCCGATACCCGCGGCAACGCGGCCAGCGGCGCCTTTTCCGCCAATGGCCTGCGCCCGGCGCAGAACAACTATCTGATTGACGGCATCGACAACAACGCCGACAACGTCGATTTCCTGAATGGAACGAACTTCGTCGTGCTGCCCCCGGTCGACGCGGTCCAGGAATTCAAGGTCGAGACCTCGGATTTCAGCGCTGAGCTGGGACGTTCTGCCGGCGCGGTGTTGAACGCCACGATTAAATCGGGCACCAACAGCTTCCATGGAGCCATCTGGGAGTTTTTCCGCAACCGGGTGCTCGACGCCGCGGATTGGTTCGAAGACTATAACCACATCCCCAAGGGAGCTCTGCAGCAAAACCAATTCGGAGCCTCGGCCGGCGGACCCATCGTCAAGAACAAGATCTTCTGGTTCGGAGATTACGAGGGATTCCGCCGCGTGTTGGGCACCACCTTTACCGGCGGCGTACCGAGCCTGCTTGAATCAAGCAGCGGTTTTACCAACCTCAGCGAATTAATCTCGGCGCAGACCAGCTCCCCGCCCGTGACAGACAACCTGGGGAGGTCGTACCAACAGGGCACCGTACTTGATCCGGCAACGACGCGCCTCGTCACCGCAGGCAATGTCGATCCGGTAAGCGGCATCCAGGCCACCTCGACCGGATATGTTCGCGACCCGTTCGGATGCGCGGCGAGTGTAAGGGCTCCGACATTCGGCACCTGCCCGAACCTGAATCGCATTCCCGCGAACCGTATCGACGCGAACGCTGTCAGCCTGCTGGACCTCTACCCGGCGCCGGTCACCTCGGCTACGAACCTGCTCTTCAATAACTTTGCCGACAATCCCAATCTCTTTGAGCACCGCAATCAGTTTGACATCCGTGCGGACTACGACCCTTCGGAGAAGAACCAGGTCTTCTATCGTTTCAGCTACTCCGATGATCCCCAGTACATTCCCGGACCCTTTGGAGGCGTAGCCGACGGCGGCGCCTTCGAGGACGGGATCCAGACCGCCAAGGCCTATCAGTCGGCCGGAGCCTGGACCCACGTCTTTACGCCGAATACGATCAACGTGTTTCGCGTGGGATTCAATCACCTGCACACAACCCGCTTCGGTCCGGTGGGCTCCACGCTGGACATTCCGCAGCAATATGGAGTCCAGGGTATCCCGCAAGTGGCAGAGAACGGCGGTCTGCCTGAATACGACATCGGCGGCTATTTGACCCTGGGCAGCAACGCCTTCCTGCCCTCCGACGAGATCAGCCAGACGCTCCAGCTCACCGACGACTTCACACGGGTATGGGGCAAACACAGCTTCAAGATGGGCATCGAGAACCAGCACATCAAGTTCGATACCTTGCAGCCGGCCTTCTCGCGGGGCAACTTCGATTACAATGGCCAGTTCGCCGACGTTCCCAATACCAGCGTCGGCAACCTGGGAGTCGCGCAGTTCGTTCTGACTCCGGAGGCGTCGGCCCTGCCATCGACCGTCGCCGGCGCAATTAACTATTCGGGCGGCTCGGATTCCATTCAGGCTTCGAACATCAACACCACCTACGACTACAAGGTCTACAACGCCCTGTATCTTCAGGACGACTGGAAGCTGACACCCAAGCTGACGCTCAACCTGGGCATTCGCTGGGATTACTTCGGGCCGATCCAGGAGACCAACGGCGGCCAGGCCAACTTTGTTCCGTCGCCTGGGCAACTGGGCACCAGCGGCCTGAACGGAGGCGCGCCGACCTACTTGATTCCGGCCACGGGCAAGGACAACCGTGCCTTGTCCTCGACGGCGACAAATCCATCGCTTGCCGGCGAGGGGTTCCTCGATCTGTTGGCCACGGACGGAATCAAACTGGAAGAGACCAACCAATATGGGCGCGGCCTGGTGCAGGACCAATGGGTCAACTTTGCACCTCGTGTGGGAGCGGCGTACCAGGTAACGCCCAAGCTGGTGGTGCGCGGCGGGTTCGGCATTTTCTACAACTCGTTTGAGAACCAGGGCTACTCGCCCAACATCGGCGAGAATTACCCCTTCGTTTATAACTTCTCTTACGGCCCCAAGCTTCCGCCCGGCTACCCAAGCGAGGCAACCAGCGGAGTCTTGCCCATCGGCTACGGCACGCCGTGGCAAGGATGCGCAACCGCCAGCGCCGGAGGGACCTATACTCTCGAGTCTGGCCTTTCATGCGTTGCCTTTACACCTCTTGATGTCAACGCCGAAGGCTTGGGTCTGGAGGGCGCCCAGTTCAATTGGGTCACGCCGCGCGATCTGGGCGCGAATCTCACGGTGCAATACTCGCTCACGCACAACATGTCGGTGCAGGCGGCGTACGTCTTCACCCAGGGGCAGGACCTTCAGGTCGGTCTCAGCTCAAACAACGTGACCCAATTCTACTCTGCCACCCACACCATCTCAGATCCCATATCATCGGGCCACAACGAGATTCCATGGCCCGATTTTTCTTCGGGGATGAGTTACCAAGCGACCATCGGAGGGAGCGACTACAACGGCCTGCAAACCAAGCTCGAGCAGCAGTACGCCAGCGGCTTGAGCTTTCTGCTCACCTACACCTGGTCGAAGGCCACCGGCGATGCGGGAGACCTGCTGAACGGCGGCAATACGGGATCGTCACGCGCGCCGGACGTGCCTGGACTCGGGCAGAAGTTCGACTGGGGTCTGGCCAACTTCGATATCCGCAACGTCGTCCATTTTAGTGGCGGATATGCGCTTCCATTTGGTACGAATAAGCGATTCCTTGGTAATTCAGGGAAGCTCGCCAACGACATCATTGGGGGCTGGTCGGCAAACTGGATTACCACACTGGAGGGTGGACAACCCCTTAACTTCGGTTGCATCGACGGTACCGCCGCCGACTTGGGCTGCAACGACGTGCTGGTCGCGGGGCAAAGTCCTAAGTTGGGCCTGCACAAGGACTCCAACGGAGTGCTGAACTGGATTGGAAATCCGGCTGCATTCAATCAGCCGTGTGAACTGGGCGTGTCGCCTCCCACCCCCACCGGATGCGAGGCGCTGTCTGGAGCCGCAGCGCTCGGCTCCAAGCCGGGCCTGATTCCAACCCCTGGCTTCCACCGCCTCGACTTCTCCGCGTTCAAGGGCGTTCAAATCAACGAGCGTTGGTCGGCGCAGTTCCGCGCCGAGTTCTTCAACATCCTGAACCATCCGAACTTCAACGCGCCGAACTTCGGCGGCAACGGAGTTGTCTCCATCGGCGGTTCGGGCAGTTACAACAGCACCACCTTCGGTGAGATTGGATCGACCCGCGATGCTCCCTACGACCCGCGCCAGATCCAGTTCGCTCTCAAGCTGTACTTCTGAGGTATCATGGTGACACCCCCGGAATGGCGCCCTTGCCGGGTGCATTCCGGGGTTTTTTCTTTTGCGGCTGGCTTTGCTCACGAGGCAGTGCTCAAGGAGGATTGTGAGCAAGAGGCATAAACTCGCGGTGGGGATTCTTTGCGGTAGTCTCGCCTTCATGGCGACGGCCGCAGCCCAAAGCGCAGCCGATCTGAATCGCCAATTCCAGTCGGCCGTGGCGCTCTACGATGCCGGCAGGAACGCCGAAGCGGCGGCGCAGCTCGAGAAGCTACTCCCCAGCACGCCGAACAGCTTTGAAGTCCATGAACTTCTCGGCATGGTGTACGCCTCGCTGTCGCAGGACGCCAAAGCGATCGACCAGCTGGAAGCCGCAGTCCGTCTCAAGCCCGACGACGCTCCCGCGCGGACCAATCTCGCCGCGAGCCTGTCTCGCGCCGGCAAGATGCAACTTGCCGGAGAGCAGTTCCGGAAGGCCCTGGAGCTCGAGCCCGGCGATTACACGGCCAATCACAACCTGGCCGAATATTACATTCAATCCGGAAAGATCGCCGAGGCCCTGCCTCTTCTCGAGCGGGCACAGCAGATCGATCCCGCCTCGTATGACAACGGCTACAACCTGGCGATGGCGGATTTTACGCTGGGGCGACTCGCGGACGCCCGGTCGCAGATCCAAAGCTTGCTGGAAAAGAAAGACACCGGCGAACTGCACAGTCTGCTCGGCGAGGTGGAGGAGAAGGACGGGGAATTTGTGGCTGCGGCCAACGAATTCGAAACCGCGGCTCACATGGATCCGAGCGAAGACAATCTCTTCGATTGGGGAAGCGAGCTTCTGCTGCATCGCACCTACGAGCCGGCCATCGAAGTCTTCAAAGCAGCAGTGCGGCGTTATCCTCAATCGCCCAGACTGCAGATCGGTCTGGGCATGGCCCTGTACGCGCGCGGCCTTTACGAAGACTCGGTCAATGCGCTGATCGCTGCGGCCGATTTGAGCCCGTCCGATCCGCGATGCTACCTGTTTCTCTCCAAAGCCTACGACAGTTCGCCGCAGCAGGCCGACGAAGTCATTCAGCGATTCCGTCGCTATGCCGAGCTCAAGCCGGATGATGCCCTGGCGCAGTATTACTACGCGATGAGCCTGTGGAAGGGAAAACGTGCCCAAGATGCTCCGCAAGACCTGAAGAAGGTCGAATCGCTGTTACTCAAGTCCATCGCGCTGAAGGGAAACCTATCCGAACCCCGCCTTCAGTTAGGCAGTCTCTACGCGGACGAGCATCAATATCGGAAATCGATTCCCGAGCTCGAGCGGGCGCTGGAGATCGATCCAAATCTCCCCGACGCCCACTATCGTCTGGGGTCCGATTATGTGCACGTAGGGCAAAAAGACCGGGCCCAGGCGGAGTTCGCCGTTTATCAGAAGCTCAGAGCACAACACATGGCCGAACTGGACAAGGAGCGAGCCGAAGTGCAGCAGTTTGTTTACTCGGCAAGGTCCGCGCCTGGCGGTCGGCACTGACTCTGTGGTCCGGCCGCTACGGAAAAGCAGGCAGTTTCCAGGTTTTTGCTAAAGAGCCGATCGAAGCCGGCTCCGACACACGGAAGGCAAGTTTAGATCTCATGTTCGATCCACCGATTTGCGGGGCTGCAGCGCGAGATCGCACGCTGCGGGAACCGTCCAGGTTCAGCGACACGGTTGCGCATCTTGTCCGCAGCCGGCGCGAATTCCTGCGCGCCGCGGCGGGTGTGGCAGTGGGCACGGCATTTCTGGGCCCGAGCCCCTTGGCGCGTGCGGAGTCGGCGCGGAAGAAGCGCAAAGTCATCGTCGTCACCTTCGGCGGAGGCGCGCGCGACCAGGAGACGTTTTCGCCGGAAGGGCAGGAGAACATTCCGCTCCTGCTTCACGAATTGGCTCCACAGTCGAGCTTCTTCACGCATGTTTCCAACCAAGGCATCCTTGGGCACTACGTGGCTACCGCCAGCCTCGCGACCGGTGTTTACGAGACGCTCAACAACTTTGCCGCCGTTCCGCCCGACCACCCCACGGTCTTCGAGTATTTTCGAAAAGACCTGAAGCGGCCTTCTTCCGACGCGTGGGTTGTGGCGCCCAGCAACGGCTTCAATCGCATCGGCGAGAGCGACTGCCGTTCCTACGGGCAGGGCCTGGGCGCGCGAGTGGTGTTGCCCAAGCATCTGCTGAGCGCCGCGGCCGCGGGATCGGATGCCGATTACGCGCACCTGCTCCGCGACAACTACGAATCGCCGTTATATACGCCGCAGATTGGCGGCGGGGAGTTCGAGCTCCAGCAACTGGAAACGATCCTCAAGCTCTCCGTCGACGACTTCAAGGCGCATGCCATGGCCCTCTCCAGTCCGGACGAGCTTTCCGTTTACATCGCCAAGCGTCTCATGCAGCAGGAATCGCCGAGTCTCCTGTGGATCACCATGCATGACATCGACGTGGCGCATTCCGGCGCGTACTCGCTCTATATCGAAGGGATTCAGCGCACCGATCGATTGTGCGCCGAGCTTTGGAAGGCGGTCGCGAGCGATCCGGAGTATGCGGGCAACACCACCATGTTGATCCTGCCGGACTTCGGCCGCGACTCGGACGAAGATGCGGGCGGGAACGGATTCCAGCATCACCGCACCGGCGATGCCGCCTCTCGCACCACGTGGATGATGGCGTTAGGCGCCGGCGTTCGCCACGGAGTCGTGTACAACCAGCAGGTGCAGTCCATCGATCTTGTTCCCACGATTGGAGCCATGCTGGGCTTTTCGCCGACCGAATCGCAAGGCAAGGTCATCCCGGAGCTCGTGTAGGTTCTATGCTGCCGCGCAATCTACAGGCCGATCAGTTCGGTGCTTATCCGCCATCGGCGAACAAGCTGGCAGTGGCCAATCTGGCTACGCTGCAAAAACTGCCGCTCAGTTTTTTGCCCGGCCTGCTCCGCGAACTTATCGAGTACGACTATAAATTCCCCGCGGAAAGAACCGCCATAGAGAGGGAGCTGGCGAGCCTCGCATCCCTCACGCCGGCGCAAATGGACGATTGGTTTCAAGGGTTCGCTCACGTCTCTCTTTCTCCCGCCCTGGAGCAATTCGATTGGGTCAACCGGCCGGAGCAATTCGTCGAACAGGAATCGGCCTATCTGTGGAGCACGCGCCAGCTGGACGCGTTTCGCAAGGCCGCCATGAACTATGGCGACCGGCTGCACGCAGCGACGCCTGTCGAACCGCTTCCCGTGCGCAGACTTGGCATCGCGGTGATCGGGCAGGGAGTCGATTCCTACGACCGGCCGCTGTTTCGCAATCTGCGCGCTCACGGCACCTGCTTTGAGCATGTGAAGCCGGAGCGTGGCCTGGAGCTGCTGCTGGCCGCAGTGGCAACGCGCGCCAAGGCGCATCCGCTTCCTTACGGCCATTGGTACATCGATGGCGGGCAACCGGCCGAACACGATTCGATGCTGACTTGCGTATCGTATGAGGAACTTGAGCCGGTACGGAATGGAATCCTGAAGTTCATGCAAAGCGAGATTGCCCGGCCCGGCATGGGTCCCGAGGCGTTGCGCACCGATCTTGCAAAGTTATTGCCCGGCGACCTTGGCATGGACAAGTCGGGGGACCCGGTACTCGACCGATTCCAGGTCAAGGTATTTACCGAGGGCTCCGGTACGCAGATCTTCTGCACGACTTTTGCCCAATGGGCAACCCGAGAGGCGCTGCGCAGGGCGCAGCCACTCACCTTACTGGTGCGTTTCGCGCCGCGGCAAAGGCAAAAGCCCATGAACGAACTTCTGTCCCTCGGCCGGGGAAATCCTGAACTCGATCCGATGGGCTCATTGATCGACGCCGACATGGGTGCGTACTATCATTGGATCAACCAGCAGCGCCTGACCGGTTCCGAGCAATCCGCGTTCGTGGGATGGTTCGAAGGCCACAGTCAGGCCGTTGCTGTCGCGCCAACTCTTCCCCGCGGCGCCCAGTCGACTTCGGCGATCGATATGGGGGAAGTGATTTCGCTGGCCTTGAGTTGACTCTTCCATGAGGAACTCCGGATATTCGACGAACGTCCGGCAACGGAGATGTAAATAGAATGTTCGCCTCGGTGGGCGTTGGAAGACAGCTCAGAAACCTGTTGATGTTCTCCGCGGGACTTATCGCGGTTGCGCCTTCGCCGGCTCGAGGCTCCGGGAAAGGTCAGCCCACGCCAAATCGGGATTCGGGCGCGACGGACCTGGTTCCAGCGCATTTCGTCGACATTACCGAGAAGGTGGGGATCAGGTTTCTCCATCAGGCGCCTCACACATCGCGCAAGTACCTGCTTGAGACCATGGGATCGGGCGTGGCGCTGTTCGATTGCGACAACGACGGCCGGCTGGATATCTTTCTCGTCAACGGCGCTCCGTTCACCGACCCGACTCCCAAGGGTTTCATTCCGCGAAAAACGGGACCCGAGTACTGGAATCGCTTGTATCACCAGAAGCCCGATGGAACCTTCGAGGATATTACGGAGAAAGCCGGGCTACAGGGGGTGGGATATGGAATGGGAGTGGCCGTCGGCGATTATGACAATGACGGCAACGAGGATTTGTACGTAACCGGCTACGGCGGGAATCGCCTCTACCATAACAATGGTAACTGCGTCTTCACCGATGTTACCGAGTCGGCGGGGGTGGGCGGCAGCGGATGGTCGAGCTCCGCGACGTGGGTCGATCTGGACAACGACGGCCTGCTCGATCTGGTTGTCGACAGATATGTGAAGTGGGACTGGGACGATATCTGGTGCGGAGAGCATCGCGAGGGATATCGTGGCTATTGTCATCCCGATGTATTTCAGGGAATCTCGATGCTCGTCTACCACAACGACGGAAACGGCCACTTCACTGAGGTTTCCCACAAACTGGGTCTGGACAAGCCGGCCAAGGCGCTGGGCATCGCCATCGCCGACTACGACCAGGACGGCCGCATCGATCTGTTTGTCGCCAATGACTCGATGCAGGAGTTTCTCTTCCACCAGAAAAAGGATGGAACCTTCGAAGAAGTGGGCCTGGAAAGCGGAGTCGCGGTCAATGCGGAAGGACAGACCTACGCCGGCATGGGCGTGGATTTTGCCGACTACAACAACGACGGCTGGCCCGATCTCATCATTACCGATCTTGCCAATCAGCGGTACGCGCTGTATTCCAATGCTGGCGATGGCACCTTCAATTACACCAGCTACTCGACAGGAGTCGGCGAAATCACAAGGCTCCATTCCGGCTGGAGCGTTCGCTTTATGGACTATGACAACGACGGGCGCAAGGATCTGCTGATTGCGCAAGGCCATGACCTGGACACGATCGAAAAAAGCTTTCCTCAACTGCATTACAAGGAACCCATGATGCTTCTTCGAAACACCGGGAAGAAGTTTGTCGACGTGTCGGGAGTTTCCTCGGAGATCTTTCACGATGCGTGGGTAGGTCGCGGCATGGCGATCGGCGACATCGACAATGACGGCCGCATCGATGCAGTGGTCTCCACCAATGGAGGTACGGCTCACGTTTTGCACAATGTAACCGAGACGGCAAACCACTGGATCACTTTGCGGCTGATCGGGCACAAAAGCAACCGGGATGGAATCGGCGCTCAAGTGAAGATTTCCACCGAGACAGGAAGCCAATGGGGTATTGTGACCACTTCGAGCGGCTATCTCTCGGCCAGCGACCCGAAACTGCACTTTGGACTGGGAAAGGATAAGATGGTAAACCGCATCGAGATTCGATGGCCCAGCGGCATCCAGCAGGTACTGGTGAACGTTGCCGGAGACAAGCAAATTACCATCGACGAGCCGGCGCGAACGGAAAGAGCGCAGCCGGTGGCCGGCGCCGAAACTCCTAAGCCCTGAACACCGTCGCCTGGATGATGTGATCCTGGAGGAATGCATTTGAACAAGAGTCTCCCCAGACCGATTGCTCAATCGAGGCGCATGGTAAGTAGTCGACATAAATCCCGCACCTCGCCGGCTGGATTGGGCGTCAGATTCGCGCTCCTTTCCGCGACGGTTGCGGCGGTCTTGTTAGTGACTCCGGAGCTGCGCGCATTGCAACTTGCTCCTAGCTCCAGTGGAGTTACAGTTTACGGTTTTGTGGTGGACTCGCATGGAGATCCCGTCGGTGACGCAACAGTAAAGCTTGCTGGCGATAAGGAAGCGAAATCGACAAAGACCGATGCAACAGGCGCTTTTGAATTCTCCGCGCTTCATCCGGGAAACTACACTCTCAGCGCAGAGAAGACAGCTCTACAAGGTCAAACGGCAGAGATCGTTATCGCGCCGGGGCAAGATCGCAAGAGGGTCGATCTAAAACTCAACCCGGAGAGGTCGATGTCGGCAACTACGGGTGTCGCCCCCGGTTCGACTGTGTCGCAATTCGGATTTGCCGACAATCCGGACTTTCAAGTCGCTGGAGTTACGGACTGGACAGCGGTGGGCGGGCACGGATCCGACACGACGCTGCGAACGAGCGAGGCTCTGGCGCGCGAGACCCTCGCCCTCAAGCCGGAGAAAGGCGCGAATGCGATCACGGAGAATGCGCAAAAGCGAAATGCCGATCGGCATCGTCTTGCCGGTGAACGCGACGAGAAGAGCGGTGACCCACTGGGCGCCGTGCGCGAATTCGAGCAAGCCGTACAACTCGATCCGAGCGAAGACAATTATTTTGCATGGGGATCGGAATTGCTGCTTCATCGAGCGGTGTGGCAGGCGCAGGAGGTCTTTCGCAAGGGCGCAGAAGCTTTTCCGAAATCTTCAAGAATGTCGAGTGCGCTCGGTTCGGCCTTGTTTGCCGGCGCGAGATATGAAGAGGCGGCGAAGTTCCTGTGCCAGGCATCCGACCTCGATCCTGCGGATCCGGAGCCATATCTCTTCATGGGCAAAGCCCAGATTGCGGCGCCCGGCGCATTACCTTGCGTGGAGACGAAACTTGCGCGCTTTGTCGCGGATCACCCTGACAACGCCCAAGCCGATTATCTGTACGCCATGGCCATTTTGAAAGGATCGGCGGGTGTGGCGAAGGTTAGAGCAATCGAAGACGTGAAAGGGCTGCTCATGAAGGCTATAACAATCGATTCGAAATGCGCCGATGCCTACCTGGAGCTTGGCATTCTTGCTTCTTCTGCCGGAGACTCCGCTACAGCGATCGAAGATTTGAAGGCGGCGATTCTGGGTAATCCGGAATTGAGCGAGGCTCACTATAGGCTGGGGGTCATGTACGATCGGATCGGCCGGGCAGAGGAGGCCCGGCGCGAGTTTGCGCTCCATGACCGGCTTGAAAAGCAACAAGCAGAAGAGGTCGAGCGCCAACGGCGCGAGATAAAGCAGTTTGTGATTGTGACCTCGGGGGAGAAGAGCGCGGCGCCCGATAATTGATGAGTCGGCGTGTTTATCTCCGCTTCTTTCTATAAAGTTATCAGGGCCGCGGCTTGTAGCTTCCGACAATGCCGGCGCCCTCGCGGATGGTCAGAATCTGATTGGCTTTGACCTGCGCGAATTTCTCGATCTTTTGCGTCGTGGGCCATTTCACCTCGATCAGGTCGACGTTTTCTGTTTTGCCTATTCCGAAGTGCAGGCGCAGGTCGCTTTGCGACATCACGCTGGTGCCGCTGTGCACTTCGTCCATTTGGATGTGCTTTCCGGTAATTACACGCGCCCGGGCGCCGATGGCGGTGCGATTGCACTTGGTTCCGATGAGCTTGAGCTTGATCCAGTTTTGGCGGTTGCCGCCCTCGTTGCGGAGCAAAGAAGGAATATCGTTCAGATTGAGCACCAGCACATCCATCGCGCCATTGTTGGCATAGTCGCCAAACGCCGCGCCTCGGCTGGAGAATCGCTCGCTGATGCCGGGACCTAACTCCGCGGAGACATCCTGAAAGTGGCCGTTTCCCAAATTCTTGTAGACGAGCCGCGGATTCTTGAACGTCTCGCCGAAGTTATACTTATCGACTTCGGGATAGACGTGGCCGTTGATCTGAACGATGTCTGCCCAGCCGTCGTTGTCGTAGTCGATGAACCCGCAACCCCACGCGACATATCGATTATTCACGCCAACGCCCGCGGCGAAAGATACGTCGCTGAAAGTCCCATCGCCGTTGTTGTGATACAAGTTGCAAGTGTCGTCGGCGAAGTTGGTCTTGAAGATGTCGAACCATCCGTCGCAGTCGTAGTCGGCCACGGCCACGCCCATTCCCGCCTGCTCGTGGCCATCGTCGTTGTAGGCGCAGCCGGCCATGACGCCGATGTCCGTGAAGGTGCCGTTGTGGTTGTTCTTGAAGAGAATGCTCGGTTCGGAATCCACGGCAATGTAGATGTCGGGCCAGCCGTCGTTATCGAAGTCGTAGGATACAGCGGTAATCGAGTATCTCGGGCCGGGCTTTAGAATGCCGGCTTTCTCCGAGACGTCGGTAAATGACCCGTCTCCGTTGTTGTGGTAGAGAATATTCGTGTCGGCCGGCATGCCTCGCGGGCCGCACATGATGGGAATACCCTTCCACTGGCAATAACTCGTATCGGTGGGAGAAGGTATCTGGTCGGGCTGGAGCTTGATGTAGTTACAAACGAAGAGATCGAGATGCCCGTCGCGGTCGTAGTCGAGAAACGTGCATCCCGCGCCCCAGCGGAGTTGTTCTTGATACAGTCCAACCTTCTTCGTAACATCGGCGAAGGTTCCGTTTCCATTGTTATGAAAAAGGATGTTGTGTCCCCAGAAACAGCAGAAAAGGTCGTCCCATCCGTCGTTGTCGTAGTCGCCGATGCACACGCCGGTCTGCCAGCCTGTGCGGGCCAGACCGGATTTCTCTGTCACGTCGGCGAAGGTACCGTCGCGGTTGTTCTTATATAAGTGCGAGGTGGGCGCTTTGTCCGGATCCCAATGGGCATCCAGACGATTGCCATTGGTCAAATAAATATCGATCCATCCGTCGTTGTCAAAGTCGAAGAATGCAACGCCGCTACCCTTGGTTTCGATGATGGATCGCTTGTGCTCGATGCCGCCCCACACGTTGGGAATGGTCAGTCCGGCCTGCTGGGCGACGTCGAGGAACTGGACGCCGGATTCCGCAGCATCGGATTTTCCCGCCTCGACAAATACGGGGTGGCGCCATTTCCAAAGGGGAGTGGTGAGCGCGTCGGCCAAGGCGCCGCCAAGCACAAACAGACTGGACCCCAGGAAGCGCCGTCGCGGGAGAAGCATAGCTGGAAGCGATTATAGCGACCGGGCGCGAGGCCGGAGAAGCCGCAAGCCGCACGCTTGCACGCGGCATTTTCAGCAGGCGGAAGACGGATGTAATCGTATACAATTCAGGCGCCATCTACACGCGGCCGTTTAGCGACTGTGCCGTGAAGGATGAAGCCGATGGGCGCTGTTTGAGAGGAGAAGAGCTGTGCGAGCACAGAAGTCTACGATCCGGTCAGGTAATTCCGCTTTTTCATGGAACGAACTTGCGTGCGTGGCTCTTTGCTTTTTCGCCTTTTCAGCGGCGGGGTGCGGCCATCGCCTCGCCGGGCGGTGGGCGGCGACCGGCAGGACGCTGGACAACGGCGAACAGGAAAAAACCATCCTCGAATTGAAGCAAAGCGGGAATCAACTCTCCGGCACGATCAAGTCGCTGAGCTTTTCGATTGATGTGAAGGGGACGGCCCGCGGCAACCATTTCGAGCTGTACGGTCCGCGAAATCCAACCAGGCCATTCATCACCGGAGAGTTGATCAACGGCGAGCTCCACGGCACGTTTGGCCCACGCCAATGGGTGGCCAAGCGGGCAACTTCGGCAGACGATCTGCCCACGGTGCCGTATATCCAGCCTCCCGCGCTTCACCATGTGTCCTACAACGGACTGGCCAAAACTCCGCCAATGGGATGGAACAGCTGGAATCTCTTCGCGGGCAGGGTCGACGATCGGACAGTGCGGTCGATTGCCGACGCCATGGTCTCCAGCGGGATGCGCGATGCCGGCTACGTCTATGTCAATATCGACGACACCTGGGAAGGCGTCCGCGATGCGCAGGGAAACATCCAGACCAATCCCAAGTTTCCCGACATGAAGGCATTGGCCGATTATGTACACTCCAAAGGGCTGAAGCTGGGAATCTATTCCGGACCCGGGCCGCGGACCTGCGCAGGATACCCGGCAAGTTACGGACACGAAGGGCAGGACGCAAAGACGTTCGCCGCGTGGGGCATCGACTATCTCAAATACGACTGGTGCAGCGCCAGGACGATTTACAAGGATGACCAGCTCCAGGCGGTCTACCAGAAGATGGGCGACGCGTTGCAGACTACCGGACGTCCTATTGTTTACAGCCTTTGCGAATACGGGCTCGGCGACGTTCAGAAGTGGGGTGCCGAGGTTGGCGGGAACCTGTGGCGCACCACGGACGATATCCGCGACCAGTGGTCGAGCATGATCGGCAATATCGAGGAGCAGGTGCCCACTGCGCCCTATGCAGGCCCCGGGCACTGGAACGACCCGGACATGCTGGAAATCGGCAACGGGCACATGACCGATGATGAGTATCGCACACACATGAGTCTCTGGGCTCTTACTGCCGCGCCGCTGCTTGCCGGCAACGACGTGCGGAACATGTCGGAAGCTACAAAGTCGATCCTTCTCAACAAGGAAGTCATAGCCGTCGATCAGGACCCGCTAGGAAAGCAGGCTTCACCCTTGAAGAATGGGGATCTTGAGACGTGGATCAAGCCCCTGGACGGCGGCAGTGTGGCCGTGGGCGTGGTCAACCTAGGCTCAGCGCCGGCCCAGGCTACGGTGAATGCCAAAGCTCTCAACCTCAAAAGGAGCGTGGGGAGAGCACGAGATCTCTGGGCGCACAAGGATGTGAGGTTCGCGAATGGCTCCTACTCCGCGATGGTGCCGTCGCACGGAGTGCTGCTGCTCAAGGTGTCATCAAGCTAAGCCTCGCGGCATCTTCAATTTGCAGATTTCGATGCCGAAGCAATGTTGGCGCGACGGTGGCTGCTCCGGTGCGTGAGCCCGTGGTTTCGAACGGCTTCGCATGTGACCTTTCCGCATGATATCGGTCTCATGCTATACGATTGTGTGGTTTGAGGAAGTGTGCTGCAACATTTTCGCCGCGGAGTTGCTGATCTCGAACCGGCGCTCAAGCGGATTGGAGAGGCCAGGGAATGAAGTATCTTGGGCAGCGGGCCGTTATCGGGTCCGGAAGCGTTCTTATCCTGCTGACATCGGCTATTGGGCTTTTTTCTCAGGCGGCAGCGGCGAGCTCCGTTACCTACATCCTCAGCGTCGAGTCCGTGAATCCTACAACCGGCGTATCCGTTGCAGTTAGCCCCAAGGACCAGAACGGAAAAGCCAACGGAACGACCAAGTTCACCCGGGTCTATCCCTCCGGAACCAGCGTCACATTGATCGCGCCGGCGAATTCGGGGAGCAACACCTTTGCCTCGTGGAGCGGATGCACGACAACGGATGGCCGAACCTGCAAAGTCTCGATGACTGCCGCTAAGACCGTTGCGGCAAAATATGCTTCGCCCTATGTACTCACTGTGGGCTCCTTCGACCCGGCCAGCGGAGTCTCCATTACGGTCAGTTCGCCTAACAAGCAATGCTCAGGAAGCAAAGTGACGACGTTCCGCTGCACGTTGAGCGCGGGGACAACCGTCAAGCTAACCGCGCCTGCGAAGGCATCCGGCAACGGCTTTGGATCGTGGGTCGGATGTACAACCTCGAACGCGGGAATCTGCGATGTGAAGCTGAGTGCGAATCAGACCGTAACCGCCCACTACAACGCGCCGGGAACGACGGCTCCGACGGTAAAGGTGACTCCTTCCGCGAAGAGCGTCACCACGGCGCAGCCGCTGACCGTGAAAATAACCGTGAGCGGCGCGGCCGGCAAGCCGGTGCCGCAAGGATGGGTTACGCTGGAATGCGATAGTTACGGATCCACGGCGAACGCGCTCAGCAACGGGAGCGCCAGTATCACGATCCCGAAAGGGGTGCTTTCTCCAGGGACTGCAGATAAGCTGACCGCTACCTACACGCCCAATGCGGCCAGTTCATCGAGCTATAAAAGCGCGTCGGGCTCGGCCACGGTGAGTGTCACCGTTCCGACTTACAAACTGAAGATCGATTCGGCGTATCCCGGCAGCGGCGTGACCGTTAACGCCTATCCCGCGGCCATCGGCAATATCGGGTTTGGAACGACGCCTTTCACGCTGAGTTATCAAGCGGGCACGAAGGTGCAGTTGACCGCCAGCAGCCCTTCGGATGGGTATTACTTCCTTTCCTGGAGTGGCTG